>CAZFNT010000331.1:0-5163 GCA_964520315.1 uncultured Gemmatimonadota bacterium | reverse complement strand
GATGTGCAGGCCCCAGCGCCCCTTCTTCGGCTCATCACCCGCGCTGATCTCGACCCCCGCCACCAACTCGATCCCCGCCTCCACGGCTTCTCGCACCGCCTCCTCCACCCCCGAGATCGAATCGTGGTCTGTCAACGCCACGCCGCGCAACCCCGCACTCGCAGCATGTCTGACGAGTTCGGCCGGAGAGCAGGCCCCGTCGGAGGCGGTCGAGTGGGTGTGGAGGTCGGCGAAGGGGGTCATGGTCGCTCCTGGGCGATGGGCTGAGGTGAGCAGTATAGCCCCGTTCGATCGCAAGCTCTGGTGAAGACAGTGCCCCGCGACTACCCTGGACCGATGACATCGATTCCCGTCCCCACCATTACCCCGACCGATACGATCGAGCGATATCCCGCATTTCTACTCGATGCGTACGGCGTTTTGGTCGATGGGCGTGGGCTCTTGTCCGGCGCCGGCGCCTTCATCGAGGCCCTGCGTGCGTCGGGCAAGCCCTTCGCTATCGTCACCAACGACGCCTCTAACCTACCCGAGGCGACCGCCCGCGCTTATCGAGAGCGCGGCCTGCCGATCGAGGACGACCAGATCGTGGCCGCCGGATCGCTGGCGGCCGACTGGATACGGCGCCTGGGGATCGAGGGGTGTCGCTGCATGGTCCTGGGCACCGCCGACTCTCGCACCTACGCCGAAGCCTCCGGCGCGACCCTCGTTCCGATCGACCCCTCGGCCGAACCCCATGTCTTGATGGTAGGCGACGAAGAGGGCTACCCCTTCCTGGAAAGCGTCGACATCGCCATCACGGTGGCGATCCGCGCCATCGAGGCCGACCGCTCGATCCACTTGCTCTGCCCCAACCCCGACGAGCTCCACCCAAAAGGGAGCGGCGTGCTCGGTGTTTCGAGCTCAAGCGTAGCGACACTGATTGAGAACGCTCTGGCGCTTCGCTTCCCGAACCGCGTCCTTCCCCGCTTCGAACGCCTCGGCAAACCGAAGCCGCAACTCTTCGAAGCCGCGCTCTCCCGAATAGGTCGTCGCGATGCCGTGATGGTCGGCGATCAGCTGGAGACCGACATCAAAGGCGCCCAGGCGATCGGCCTCGACACAGTCCTGGTCGGAACCGGCGTCAGCCGCCTCGAAAACATCGGTCCCGGGTTGGTGCCGACGTGGTTTCTGCCTTCGCTTGTCGAGTAGCGGGTCGACGTCAACGAAGGCGCCCACGGCGCGCCCCAGCACGCCGTGGGCGTCGCTGCTCTTCTACTGAACGTTCAAAGTGAACTGAGAGTAGCCGAGAATCTGCAAGGGATTCTCGCTTCCCTCAGGTCCGTACAGAATCTCGATGTCATAAAGTCCAGCGGGGGCATTCCCCGGAATCGGCAGCGAAACCGGTCCTTGGCCCGTTCCGCCCGCGGGAATCTGAATCCCCTGAGCCAGCGGCACCGAATACGGATAGAGCGGTGCCGGAATCGCCGGCCCCGTGATCGATAACCAGATATCGCCGTCTAGCGTCTGTCCCGTCAGATTCTCCACCTCGACCGTCCAGTTGATCGTCTGGCCCGGCTGCGCATTCTGGGGCGGCGAGATATGCGTCAGGCGCGCCTTCGGATCACGCGCCGGCTCTTGATAGTGCACGATCCGGCTGTACTGAAAATCGTTGGCACCGGTAGTCCAGCCCTCCGACTCGTCGAGCCACACCATATTCATCGGCCCGATGTTCGTGCTGAAAGCGTCTTCCACCCAGGTCTGACCGCCGTCGATCGTGTGGATCAGCACGGTCTGAACCGTAAATGTACCGACCTTGAATCCGGCGCCCCAGCCTTCACGCCGATTGAAGAAATGTATGGCGTTGATATTGGCGTAACTTCCGCTCGGCACCGACTGCTCCTCCCAACTCACACCACCGTCGATCGTGTGGTACACCGTCGATTTGTAGTTGACGGCGTCGTCCCAGGAGCAAGCGAGCCAGCCTTCGTTCTTGTTGATGAAGCTGGCGTCTCTGATGTCGAAACCGTCGGCATCGAAAATTGTCGTGAACGAGCTGCCGCCGTCTGTCGTTCGCCTCACCATCGCCGAGAAATCCGCCTCGTCGCCGGCCAGCTCCGGCAGCACCTGAGAAGGATGATAGCGGAACACACCAGAGATCTCCTCGGTCGGCCAGATTCCGCCGTAGACCCAGCCGTAGTCCGGATCGAGGAAGCACGATCCCGAGACCCAGTCGCTCACTCCCCAAGTATGCCGCGTCCAACTGTTGCCACCGTCTTGAGTGACCCAGATTCCCTGTCTTTCTTGCAAGAACTGTGTCCACAGCCCCGACACGATCACATTCGACGCATCAAGTGCCAGAACATCCGGGAAGGCGGTGATGGCGCTGGAGTTGTTGACGTTCACCCAGGTCTGACCGCCGTTTGTCGTCCGCTGGACCGAGTCCCTCAGAATGAGCGCCGCCAATCCGCAGGCGAAGCCGACCTGCGTGTTGGCCATGTCGATATCGAGCCAGAACATCGTCTCCGCGTCGCTGCTCTGATTGGTCCATGATTGACCACCGTTGGAGCTGTAATTGATCCGAGGACCGATCCCATCCTTGGCGCCGGAAGTCCATCCGTGTTGGGAGTCGACGAAGTCGATGCCGAAGTTGAGCTCGTTGATTTGGCCGTGCTCGGTCCAGCCGGCCTGGGCCGCGGTCGTGCCCAGAGCCGCGGCGATCAGAAGTGCATTGCGCATTGCGTGGAACCCTTTCGATCTCGATTCAATGGCCCGCCCGAGAGTGGGTCTGGCCTGATTTCGTGCTGAAGATCAATGCCAGCTTTCTAGGATAAACTCAGATCGGCTCCCCACGCCGCTTCGATCTGGGCTACCGCCGCAGCTCCTCGAGCAGGACCCCGGCCGCCGCCATGGCCGGCACCGCGACGAGCACCCCGACGAAACCCCAGAAGATCGGAAAGACCAGGATCGCCAGCATCACCAGCGCCGGATGAAGCCCGACGCTCTCACCAACCAGTCGAGGAGAGAGCACGGCCTGCTCCAGAATCTGCACCACGCCGAAGACACTGAGCACCTTGACCGTGGTGAGAACCGGATCGGCGGAGAAGAGCGCGACCGCCACCGCGGGTACCACAGAGGCAAGCAGCCCTATCACCGGTACCAGGTTGAGGACCCCCGCGATCACGCCGAGCAGCAGGGCGAAGTCGACGCCCAACGCGAAGAGTCCCCCAAAAGTCAACACGCCGATGGCGCCGCAGACCATCCCTTGTCCGCGAAAATACGCACCCAAGATCTCGTCCATCCGCCGCGCGACTCGACGAACCCGCTGCCGGTTCCGAGGCTCGATCGCCGTGTCGATCGCCGCGATGATCCGGTCCCAATCCCGTAGCAGATAGAAGGCTAGGATCGGTGTCAGCACCACGTAAGAGATCACACTGACAACCGCGCCGACACCGCGGCCGATGCTCAGCGCTCCGGTGGCCACCTGCTTCGCCGCAACCCAGCCGTAGTCCGCGATCTCGCCGAGATAGCCCTCCCACTCGAGATCCCAGGTGGCAACGGGGACTCGCTCCACGATCGCACGCGCCCAATCGAGCGCCGTTCCGCCCGCCTCCGGCACCTTCTCGGCGAGCCGGCCGATCTCGCCCACCACGAGAGGCCCCAGCCACATGCCGCATAGCGCCGCCGCCGCCCCGAGCGGCACCAACAAGAGCGCGATCGCCAGCGAGCGCGAGAGCCCCAATCGCTCCAGGCGATCCACCGTCGGATCGCCCAAATAGGCCAGCAGAGCCGCGACGACGAAAGGAGCAAACACCGGTTTCGCCTCGCTCACCAGCCAACACGCGCCCACGACCAGAACCGCCACGAGCAAGCGTCGCCCCCAATCTTGGCGGCGATAGGGGTAGAGCAGATACGAGGCGAGGATCACAAGCACCGGCACCGAGAGGAACTGCCACCCCGCAACGGCGACGACGCCGGCGCCCAGGACGGCCGCGATCGGACCAGCGGGGATCGGCGTGCGCTTGATCATCGAGTCCCCCCTCTCTGGGCGTTCGAGACCTCTACCCGGGCCTCACCGCTCATCACCACCACCCGGCATTCCTGCAGCATCTTCAGACTGCGCGCGCTCCCGTGCATCCGGCGCACCTCGTCGTCACCGAGAACGAAATCGCAGCCCGCTCTCACGCCAAGCGGAGCCAACACGAGCGGATTCGCGCCAACTCTATGGCCGAGAAGGGGATCGCCAGGACTCTAATACTCAACGAGCCCGTCGACATGGAGCACTGCATCGTGTGCGAAGGCCGGCCCGTACACCTCGTGGCCCTCAAGATCGACCAGTCGGGGAAAGAGAGCCGGTTCGTACCGCAGGCTGCCGGTCTGGAGCACGATGCCGGTAATCGCCGGCCCTTCCGCCCCGCCCTGATCCACACCGACCGGAAAAGGGCGCGCCTCGGGCCAACGCTGACCACAGGTGGGACAGACCAGGGGCACGAGCGGTTTGCCGCCGCCGATCGGTGGCGCCACCAGCGGCGAGAGCGCGGTCAGAAAATCGAGCTCCAGGCGCACGATGAGCCCTCCGTCCGCTCGAGTCGAGCGCCGCCGCGAGGCCACATCTCTGATCCGCGTCGAGAGCAGCGCGCTGAGCTCCGGCCGTTCCTCGACCCGATTCGCAACGGTCGTTCCGGCATCGATTCGGACCCGCGAGAGAATATCCACCATCGACGCGATCGCCCCCTCTTCCGCCTCGATGAGCCCCTCTTGGCCCCCGCTCTTCGACTGCCCGAGCGAGTGCGCCACCCTTGCTCGCCAATCGATCTCGTCGTACGGACCGACGCGCTGCGTGAGCCACGACTGAGCACCCGCCACGCTCGCCGATAGGCAGATCAGGGCGATCCACGGCAGAAGGCTCTTTCGCGAACCGAAGGGGCGATCGCGCATCAGATCCTGGAGTCCGGGGGGTGACCGAGCGTGAAATGACGCGAGCCTCCGCCGGAATGACGAAGGCCCGCGCGGCATTTTGGAGCGGGCAACGAGATTCGAACTCGCGACCCCAAGCTTGGGAAGCTTGTACTCTACCACTGAGTTATGCCCGCTTTCGTGGATCGCGCCGGGGCGGAGAAACGAGCGTACCCGAGGCGATACCGCGCCTGCGATGCTTTGCGGGGTGGGGGTGGGTGTCAAGGGTGA
>CAZFNT010000330.1:0-5169 GCA_964520315.1 uncultured Gemmatimonadota bacterium | reverse complement strand
AACGAACCTAGCTCGACCCGCGTTAGACGGTCACGCACGCTTGCCGAAGGGACACTGTTGCTATGCTTCGGCAGCATCGCAATTCTCCAGTTCGAACAAGGCCCGACGGGAACGATTCAATCCCCGGGCGATGCGATGTGGTGGGCGATAGTTACCGTTACGACCGTCGGCTACGGAGATACGTACCCCGTTAGCCCGGAAGGGCGGGTGCTTGCATCGGTCCTGATGGCTGCGGGTGTTGGCCTTTTCGGCACCTTTACGGCCTTCATAGCCTCGTGGTTTCTGGCTGCAGAGGACGAAGAGGAGGTGGAGTGTCGCCGGTGGCCAGAAACCGCGCGTAGTTGTTGAATCCCGCTGACATGTCCCCAGCATGACGGTGCGCTGGTTGACGCGGATGGGTTAGAAGATGGCAGCCGAGACGAGAGGAGGCCCAGGGATAGCACCCCCGGGCCTCCGGGTAATCGCGGATAGATCGCGATCGGTACCCGATCGATAGCGTGACCCGGATTGCGGTTCCCGTCCAGTGATCTCGGCTGGGGTTTCGTGATTCAGGAGTCCATTCGGCTGTACACGTGTGCGCGTTGTCGCGTCTTGGTGAAGATTTGTCGATCCTGCGATCGGGGCAACTGGTATTGCCGAGCGTGCGCGCCCTTGGCACGACGAGCTCGGCTGCGGCGGGCGGGTCGGCGCTACCAGCAAAGCGAGCGTGGTCGTCGAGTTCACGCCGCCCGTCACCAGCGATATCTCGATGGAGTCGAGGCAAAGGTGACGCATCGGGGTTCCCCGGCCGCAAGTTCGTGTGCCACGGTGCCTTCGCTTGACGCAGAGGAGATGTGCTTCTCTGCGAATGACCTGAAAGGAGTTCCCAATGCAACCGTGGACAGCGAAGGTGAAGATTTGCTCGGAGCGCGCCCGACTCTTGGTGGTGGATCCGGACAACAACGATGTAATCAAGGCGACTCTGCCGCCCTTTCCGAAGCATCCGCGGGCGCTGCTGTCGCTGCTGGAAGGGATTGCACAATGGGAGGGGGTTCGGATCTCGTGTGTGATTTCTGCGGAGCGGGAGTGGCCCGATATGCTCGGCTCGGAGCGTTGGGAGGTCGATCTGCACACGACGAGCAGCGCCTTGATCTCGGTCAAGTACGCGGTTCCGCGACCGAGTTTGGGGCGAGGGCGACGGATCACCGGAATCGGTGATTTTCGCGATGTGAGAGCACTCGAGCCGTTGGGGGTCGCATGATTTCCAAGGAGCTCGAAGCTAAGATCCTGCGTTTTCATCACGCGGAGAAATGGCGTCCTGGGACGATTGCTCGCCAGCTCGAGGTGCATCACACGACCGTGCGTCGGGTCCTGTCTCAAGCCGGTCTAGAGGTCGGGCGGCACTCAACACGGCCGTCGATAGCGGACCCCTTCGTGCCCTTCATCGTCAAGACGCTCGAGGAGTACCCGACACTGCCCGCCAGTCGGCTCCATGCCATGGTGGTCGAGCGCGGCTATCCCGGCGGGCCTGATCACTTTCGCGCGATCGTCAGTCGCTACAGACCGCGCAAGCCCGCGGAGGCTTACCTAAGACTCAGGACGCTGCCTGGAGAGGAAGCCCAGATGGACTGGGCGCACTTTGGCCTTCGCGAAATTGGACGCACCACACGACAACTGAGTGCCTTCGTGATGGTGCTGTCCTGGTCGAGGAGAATCTTCGTCCAGTTCTTCTGGGACCAACGGATGGCGTCCTTTCTCGCCGGCCATGTGGCGGCGTTCGACGCTTTTGGCGGAGTGCCGCGTCGAGTGCTGTACGACAATCTCAAGAGTGCCGTACTCGAGCGCAGAGGCGACGCAATCCGTTTCCACCCGACTCTGCTGAAGCTCGCCGCACATTACCGCTACGAGCCCAGGCCGGTTGCCGTCGCACGCGGGAACGAAAAGGGTCGAGTTGAGCGGGCGATTCGATACCTGAGAACGACCTTCTTCCCGGCACGGCAATGGGCATCGCTGGACGACCTCAATGCGCAGGTGAGCGCCTGGTGCCGGGGAACAGCGGGGGAACGACCGTGTCAGGAAGATCGTACAATGAATGTCAGAGAGGCTGCGGAAGTCGAGCGGGATCGCCTCCTCGGTCTACCTGACGACACTTTCCCATCGGAGGAACAGATTGAGGCGCGAGTCGGCCGCACGCCCTATGTCCGATTCGATCGCAACGACTACTCTATTCCGCACACCCGTACCCGGCGCACGGTCATCGTCCGGGCGACTCCGACGCAAGTGCGCGTCCTCGACGGCAATGAGGTCATCGCCACCCACGAGCGCTCATTTGACGGCGGTGCACTGATCGAAAATCCGAAGCATATCGAGGCCCTCATTGCCAATAAGCGCGCGGCGCGTGAAGGACGGGGCATTGACCGCCTCCACCAAGCGGTGCCCCAGAGCCAGGCCTTCTTCAAAACGTTGGCGGAGCGCGGCGCCAATCTCGGCGCTGCCACCAACAGCTTGAACAGGATGCTCGATGAATACGGGGCGGTCGAACTCGACGCCGCGGTCGTCGAGGCTCTCGCACGCCACAGCCCGCATCTCGGCGCCATCCGTCAGATCCTTGATCGCCGACGGTCCTCGCGCGATATGCCGCCGCCGGTGAGCGTCGATCTGCCTGATGACCCGCGCCTGCGCAACCTCGTCGTGCGACCCCACTCTCTCGAGAACTACGACCCAACACCGGAGACAAAAAACCATGAAGACACCGAGCGCTGATCCACTCAGGGAACGAGCCCGCAATCTCGGTCTCTACGGAATCATCGATCAATGGGACCGCTTCCGCGATGAACCTTGGCTTGCCACGATCATTGAGTGCGAACAGGAAGAGCGCGCACGACGCGGTCTCGAAAGAAGACTGCGCACCGCCAAGATCGGCCCCTTCAAACCGATGGCCGACTTCGACTGGGATTGGCCCACCAACATCGATCGCACAGCCATCGACGAGCT
The DNA here is from genome assembly GCA_964520315.1 of uncultured Gemmatimonadota bacterium. Lineage (GTDB taxonomy): Bacteria. The sequence goes on along the minus strand of CAZFNT010000330.1, from coordinate 2,196 downwards.
CCTCGAACTCGGCTTCGTCGCCGAAAACTCCAACGTCGTGCTGGTTGGACCGAACGGTGTCGGGAAATCGATGATAGCCCAGAACCTCGCACATCGAGCCGTCATGAACGGTCACACCGCGCTCCTTACTACAGCCAGCGATCTCCTCAACGACCTCGCCGCTCAGGACACATCAATTGCCTTCCGACGCAGATTACAGCGCTACATTCGTCCACAGGTACTGGCTATTGATGAAATCGGATATCTCTCATACGACAATAGACACGCTGATTTGCTCTTCGAGGTGGTCACCAGAAGATACGAACAGAAAACCACGATCATCACCACCAACAAGGTCTTCAAGGAATGGGGCGAGGTCTTCCCAAACGCCGCCTGCGTCGTCACCCTCGTCGATCGGTTGGTCCATCACGCCGAGATCATCGCCATCGAGGGCCCCTCATACCGCCTCAAAGAAGCCAAAGAGCGCGAAGTCAAAAGGAAGAACGCAAGGAAGAAGCGAAACTCAAAGACGGCGCCAAAGACCAATCGCCGCAGTTCACCATGATCCGATCCCGGCGCCGAGCACCTTCGTCCTTGTCAACGAATACGCGCGCTTTGTCGCCACCGGCGACAGCCTAGGTTCTACTACGGGCGGTATGTATCGTCAAGATGAAGAAAGCGATCGTGGCATTGATTTCGAGGAAGCCTGAGCGGCCGGGAGGATAGGTAACAGGTAGACCGGCATCATGGGTGCTTGGTCTATTTCCTGGATGTGCACCGCAAAGCTTAGGCTCTCGCTGGCAGAAGCGTCCGAGAGGAAGTGGTCCGAAGTAGAGATTCCAGACGCCGTCGTCGACCTCTTCCATTCCGACGTACTCCCCGGTGAGGACGTGGCTGATGCTGAGGCGGGGCTGATTGGCCCCCTTGCTCCGGTTGCACTTGAATCGTATGCCTCCTGTCTTGCTAACGCGCCTGACTTCGAAGTGGCCGGGGTACTCCACCTGCGGGCGCTGCGAGGGGTAGTGGTGATCGGATGCGGTGTAGCGCGTCGAGGGCGATTCGTTGTCGAGCGCCTCGTGCGGACGCTCGTTGTTGTACTCGGTACGAAAGCGGTCAAACTTGCGCTGTTGGCCACGGAGGTTGGCTGCTGGCGGGCGCGTGGTTTCTTGCTTGAGCGTTCGGTGAAGGCGCTCATGGCGACCATTCTGTTGAGGAGACGAGGGCTCAATGAGTTCCGACCGAATGCCCAAACGAATCCACCAAACTTGCAGGCGAGAGAGACGGGCGATGGCCTGTGTGGCGAAGGGCACTCCATTGTCGGTGCGAATGACCTCTGGGAGACCGTACTCACGAAAGAGCTTGGCAAATACAGGCTTGGTGGCCTCGTGTTTCGTCGAGAGCAAGGCGCGACACTCAAGGGAAAAGCGGCTGCATCCGTCGTTGACCGTTAGCGGATTGAACCGTACCGGGTTTTCCGGAGACCGTTTCATGTGAGTGTCGGCACCCAGGATCTACATCGCGGACAGCGGGCTTCTACACACGCTGCTCGGTATCACAACGCGGGATGAGCTCGATGCGCATCCGAAGATCGGCGCAGCGGGGGAGGGTTTTGTGCTGGAGGAAGTCGTGACCCATCTGGGCGCTCGTCCGGAGGAGTGCTTCTTCTGGGGAACACACGCGGGCGCCGAGCTCGATCTGCTGATCCTGCGTGCTTCCCGCCGCGTGGGCATCGAGGTTAAGCGCACGACCCGACCCAAATTGACACGTTTCATGCACGCCGCGAGAGAGAGCCTCCGCCGGGATGCGCTTGTAGTGGCGCATGCCGGTGAGCACAGTTTTCCGCTCGCCCTCAACGTACAGGCGCTGGCATTCGAGCGTCTCAAGACCGATCCCGCCCGCCATTCTCACCAACTTCCTGCTGCGGCGACGCATATCCGCACCCCAGCGGCACTTCGCACCGCTTCGCTTTGTGCGACTGGCTTTTGCGCCGCGTGCAACCAGCACGCCTCCGCGCGAAGCGGCCCGAAGCACCACTGGGGCACGGATCTGAGCCGCCTCGCGACGGAAGTTGGTGAGAAATGCGGGCTACGCTTGTCATTGGCAACCCTCCAAGTCGAGTCTCGCCCATTGAATTCTCATGTGGCGTTTCGATTGCTGCGCGCCACCAGTATGACCGCGGATTTGGGGTGCTCGCAACTCGGCGGTCCACTCATCGCC
>CAZFNT010000329.1:0-5173 GCA_964520315.1 uncultured Gemmatimonadota bacterium | reverse complement strand
CTATTCCGGTGGCGCTGGAGAATAGCGACGGCGCGCTCGACCTTCTCGGGCTCGAGGCTCCTGATCGGCGGGCGCTCCTGATCACGTCGCTGGAGGAGAGGCTCGGCCAGTGCGCCGGTGCCACGATCATTGGCGCACAGTGGGGGAATGAGCCCTTGTGGAACTGGACCCGGTCGGGCGGCGAGGGGCGGCAGGACGAGCTGATCGCGCTCTTCAAAGAGACCTCGGCCTGGTGGCGGGACCACCTTCAAGCGCGTCTTCCCGGCGTACCGACCATGAGCCCCGGCCACGCCGGCGGGCTGGAATACCAGTATCCGCGACTCTGGGACACGGCGATTTCGGAGCCCTGGGATGTGCTGTGCATCCACAATTACGGTGGCCGGACGCCGGCCGAAGTGAACACGCTCGGCGCATCTCTGCGGCGCCCGATCCTCGTAGGCGAGTACACGCGGATGTCCCCGTTGCCCCGCTGGCAGGCGGCCACCCAGAAAGCCATGCGGGTGCCCAAAGACGGGGGAGAGTACCCGGATGCCCCCGACCAGGATGAGCGGGCCGATTGGACCGATCGCCACATTCGGGCGCTCGCCCGCCAGCAGTGGGTCCTCGGCGAGTGCTGGCATTCTATGTGGGACCATCGCGGGCGTAAGTGGGGCGCGAGCCCAATTGATTTTGTTCCTGATGATCCGTGGATCCGTGCGCTGTGTCGGGGGCGACAGTGGGCGCAGGGCCACACGATCGGAGGGTCGGCATGACATCCGAGGGAGAGGAAGAGGCTGTAGTCGTGTGCAATCACGCCGAAGACTTCGAGCTCGTTCATGAGCAGCTTGCGGAGCACGGGAGACGAATCTCAACCCTGGAGGCGTCCATGTCCGGGCTCCGCGAAGACGTGCAGCGTATCCCGACCCTCGTGGTCGAGGCGCTGGCGAGCCACCGCGACGGACCGAAGCTCGAAGTCGTGCAGTCGCAGGACTCGCGTTCCGGGCTATCCGGTGCTCAGGCTGTCAAGGTTGTCGCGATCATGGCGGTGACGGCGCTTGTGGTGACGGGCCACGCGGACAAGCTCAAGATGGTGGTGGCGTGGTTCGGGCTTGGTGGTGGTCTGTGAGCCTCCTTTTGGGCGTCCGCCACTTCAGCCACGAGATTGATCCGATGATCGCTTGCCCCTGCGACGAGTGCGGGCACCGCGATCCACAGCCGCATTTCATCTACCGGCTCGACTTGGCGCGCGAGCTGGCGCGGACCGGGTTTCAGATCAATTCGATGTGCCGGTGCGCGAATCATAATCGCGACGTAGGTGGGATCGACGACTCCGCCCACGTCAAGGGCCTCGCGGCCGACATCGCAGCAGGGCTCAAGGTGACCCGCGGGCGAATCGTTCGCGGGCTCTACGCGGCCGGCTTCGACCAGATCACCGTCTACCCCACTCACGTCCACGTCGAGCTCGACCCCGCGCACTCCGGCGGGCTCGGGCTGGGAAACTGACCATGCCCAAGTTTCGGAAAAAACCCGTTGTCATCGAAGCCTTTCTCGAAGGCGATGAGGCGCCCAAATGGTTCCTTGACAAAAAAGACCATTGGAGCCATAACAGCGACGGGCAAATTGTGATCCACACCCTTGAGGGGATGCACCTGGCGTCCCCCGGTGACTGGATCATCCAGGGGGTGAAGGGCGAACTCTACCCCTGCAAGCCCGACATTTTCGAAGCAACCTACGAACCCGTGGAGAACTGACCATGCGCTCATTCAAGCATCTCGCCCTCCTTCTCGGCCCGCTCTCGGCCGCGTTCTTTCTCGCCGGCTGCGCGGCCACCCACCACATCGGCAAGACCGGCCCCTACCCGGCGACCGAGCCCACCTGCTCGCAGCTCGTGGAAGACGGCCGCTCGATCTACGCAGCCATGCGGGACATCGGGGCCGAGCTTGTTCTCCGTGGAACACTCGATGCTTCGAACGCCGACTATCTCGATTCCGTCGTCGCTCCCCTGCTCGCCGAGGAGTCGGTGCCCATTTCAGTCGCCGATGAGGTGGTCGACCTGACGATGGGGATCTTTCCCGTCGATAACACCCTGGCCGCCGATCTTAGAATCAGCCTCGCCACAATGCTCGCGGGTATCGTCGCCCGCTACGACACCCCCGCCGGCGGTGACCTTGACCCGGAGCTCCAGGCAGGACTTCAGTGGGCGATTCGAGGATTGGCCGACGGGCTTTCCGTGGCTCCTTAGCGATGGGCCTCTCCTTCCACCGTACCGGCTCCGGCGTTCTGGCTCCGGTGCGCTCGGAGGCTCACGAGCCTGCGATCTACGTGCCGCCCCCTGTCTGGACGAATGCCTACTCCCTCTCATTCGACGGTAGTTCAGAGTACTGCTACGGCACGCTCGCCGCATCCTCCCCCGCGAAGGCCGCCGACATGGCCGCGATGAGCTGCGCCGCGTGGGTGAAGACGAGCACCAGCGCCTCGAACGCAATCTTGTCGCTACATACGCCGACGGCGGGCGACCGGTATATGATGCTGTATCACAACATCAACAAATACCACGCGCGGATCCAGACATCGACAGCGCTCTGGTTCCATGATATCACGGGGCTGGCCGATGGGGTCTGGCACCATTTCGCGGCAGGCTGGAGCAATTCGTCGCCGCCCAAGATGTGGGTTGATGGCGTCCTCGTCCACACGGGGGCCGCGACGGTTGGCGGGGTGTTCAATGACGCCGGCAAGGTTTTCACAGACATCGGCGTGGCCTACTCGCCGAATTGGCCGAGTAACAAATTCAACGGGAAGATCGATGAATGTGCATATTTCCCCGGAGTGTTCCTGTCCGACGACGACGTAACCGCAATGTATAACGCCGGCGCGCCGAATGACCTGACCGACTCGGGTAGCTACGACACCGACCGATCCGGCGACCTCGCCCTCTACTATCGCAATGGTGATGGCACCGAGGCGGCCGGAAACGTGGCGCCCTACGACATGGCGGGGACGGGGAATGAGACCGATCTCTCGTGGGCCAGCATGGACGCTACTAACTATGTCACTGACGTGCCGACATGAGTCCGGTCAAGCCTTCCCCTCGCGACCCGTGGGACGATCTGCCGGCGAACGGTCCCGGCGACAAGAGCCGCCGCGCCGCGCGGACCGGCCCGGTGCTGCTCTACGCCGATGCGGGTGAGGCGCGCGCGATCACTGGTGGGCAGATTGCGGACTCGCGGATCACGTCGCGGGAAACGATGCCCACCTCGAAGCACCGTCCCCCTCGTGGACTACTCGTCCATCGGGCGGATCTGCCGATGCCGGCGAGCCTGCTCGGGCTGGACTGGCTGACGGCAGAGCAGTGGGCGCGGGTGCGGGAGACGGATCCGGGGTGGGCGCCGGACGAGATCCCGATGCCACCGGGGCCGGGCCGGGGTTAGCGGGTCCTCGCATATTCATAGGGGTGCCCGCCCCCGCCGACCCACACTACCACCAGCGCGCTCGGGGTCACCCGCACCGCACAGAACCCGTGCCGCGGCTGATCCCACACGACCCACTCCGCCTCGCTCGGCTCCGCCTGGAGCCCGCGCCCCCCTCCGCCGGCGACGACCTGGAGCATTCCATCGGCCCGTCGCAGCTCGCGCGAGTCAGCGGGCATGATGATCGCGCCCCCCTGGAGCTGCCCCCACTGAGCGGTTGTGTGGAGATGGCCGGTCAGCAGGAGGTCCACGTCGTAGATGTCGAGGATCTTCGCCCACGCCCGCGCTGCCTGGGGCGCCAGCCCATGCTCGCCCGTGAGGGGGTGGTGTTGGGCTACTATCGTCCAGCGTGGCGGAGAGGGGCGCTCACGCAGCTCTCGGAGGGTGGTGATGAGCCACTGGAATTGGGCGATCCCCTGGGCGCGGTCGCCGGGGATGATCGGGTAGAAGGGGTCGAGGTCGCTGTCGAGCACGATCAGGGCCAGGGGACCGCGCTCGACCATGTAGTAGTACTCGGGATCAGGCATCGACCATCGGAGAAGGGGGCCGTCGGCGTGCCACTGCTTCCGCGACTGCCACCACTCCGAGCGTTCGTGGTTGCCGAGGGCGAAGAGGACCGGGACCGCGCTCCATTGCTGCCGGCAGAAGAGGCGGTGCGTGAGATCCCACGGCCACGGATTCATCTTGTCAGGCTGGCCGACCTTCCCCCCCACGATGGTCATCGAGTCGTAGTTGGCGTAGGCGAGATCCCCGAGCGCGAGATGGAAGTCGCGGGGCCGGCCGACTGTAGCGCCCCCCAGCCCCCACGCATCCGGCCAGGCGAATGCTCGAGCAAGGTCCGCCACCTGTGCGCTCATCGGCTTCGTCCCGATGTCGCCGGCCGCGGTGAACACCACGATCGAGTCGGCTGGATCCGCTCCCTGCTCGGGCCAGGTCGAGAGCGTCGCGTCCACGCCGCCGGGCCAGAGGTGGAGCTCGTAGGCGGTGCTGGGCTCTAGCCCGGTCGCGACTACCTCGTGCCGATAGAAGCGGCCCATCGGCAGATCGTCGGGCGGGCCATGAGTCACGCCCCATGTAGTGTCCGCTCCGATCGCTATCCACGGCGGGGCGATTCGAACATCCTCAGTGCCCCACGTGAGGGCGAGCTCGTGGGCGGGGTCGGCGGTCAGGCCGGGGAGCAGGCCGACTTCCTGCGGGGTGGCGGCGAGGGCGAGGGCGAGGAGGGGGGTCATGGGGCACATCTCCCCTCACCGCCCTTCGGCGCCGTCTCAATCGGCTGCCACTTCGCCGCCTCGCGCAGTATTGCTACCTCTTTTCGCAGCGCGGCCACGTCCTCCCCGTGCTCCAATAGCACTTGCTGGCATCCTTTCGGGTCAGGTGGTTCGCACCGGCAAAAGAAGCACTCGGGCACATGGCACATGGCGCCCTCGCCCTTGATGCAGCTCTCGCAAACGAGTATGCCGATCTCACGTGTTGGGGTGTTAGCCATCATCGTCTTCCAACCCCAGCGCCCGCGCCTCGCCCGGTTTCCCCTGGCAAGCGCTGGCGGCCGATAGTTGTGGTGTTACGTCGGCCAGCCCCGTGCGACACTTTTGGCCGTGTGCGCAAAGCTCGCCTGGGCCGCTTCTCGTCATACGTCAAAGGGGAAAGGTTGCTCTCCTGCGGGAATGGGTCGGTGCCTTCTAGCGCCCGCTTCATCGCAGACATCGATGGGAAGATGTGAAGAT
>CAZFNT010000328.1:0-5178 GCA_964520315.1 uncultured Gemmatimonadota bacterium | reverse complement strand
GCCAGCGGCACGCTTGCGGCGATCTTGGCGGCGGCTCCCGCCATCAGGAGCAGGGCGTGGATGGCCCGAATGGCGCGGCCGTGGAACTTCCAGAGATAACGCGACTGCGCCCGGTAGAAATAGCGGCCTAGATGGGCAGGCTCACCACCAGACCCGCCACCCAGATGCAGAGCGCGCACGGAAGGCGTCAGATGGACTGTGCGTCCGCGCTCCGAGATTCGCCGGCACAGATCCTTGTCCTCCCCATAAAGGAAGTACTCTTCGTCGAAGCCGCCTATCGATCGAAAGACCTGCGCGGGGACCAGCATTGCCGCGCCCAGAACCCAATCCACCTCGCCCTCGGCTCCGGGGGTGACGGGCCGATAACCCCGGCGCGGGGAGAGCGCGCGGAAGGCGCCGCGCAGCGAGGGGAAGCGGCCGCCGGAGAACTGGACTCGGCCCCGAAGGTCGAGAAGCAGGGGCGCGAGCGCGCCGAGCCGGGGACGGGCGTCGGCGAACTCGACGAGATCGGCCGGTGAGCCGTCGGTGAATCGCAGATCGGGGTTGAGAAAGAGCAGATGGCGGCCGGTCGCCGTGGCCGCGGCACGGTTGGCGGCCCTCGCGAAGCCCAGGTTCGTGCGAGAGACAATGAGTCGGCAGGAGGCGAGAGATCGAACCAGCTCCACAGTTTCGTCGGCGGAGCCGTTGTCCAGGACGATGATCTCGGCGCTGGCGGGAAGGGGCGAGATCGAGCTCAGGCATGCCTCGATCTGCCGCGCGGAGTTGTGGGCGACGATGATGATGGAGAGGTTCATGCGTCGAAGCTCTCGTTGGGAAGCAGGGTCCGCAAGGCGCGCAACGACGCCTTCAGTACATCTTCCCACGGCAAGGCGGTCATGCACACCAGGGCGTGGGGACATGGCTCGGCGGGCGGCGCGTCGAGCCAGCATGGGGAGCACTGAGACGAACGCAGGACGGTCGCGGCAGCGCCCCCGGCGCGGTTCTGCTCGGCTGGTGTGGGGCCCGCCAGGACGATCGATCTCGAGCCGTGGATGCCAGAGAGAACGGCGGGCAGGGAGTCGTTGGTGACAACCAGATCGGCGAGGTCGACCATGAGGGAAAGTTCCTGAACGGTGGTCGCGCCACGCAAGTCGGCCGCGGAGATCGGGACCTGCATGGAGGAGGGGTCGCCCGCGAACCCCACCAGGGCCACGCGCGCGCCGCGATCGGCCAGCTCGTGAGCGAGGCGGCCGAAATGCTCGGGTGGCCAGCGCCGCCGGTGATCGTCGGTCGGGGCGCCGCCGCCGCCGGGGGCGATCAGCACGAGAGGGCCGCCGCCCGTGAACTCAGCGACCAGGCGCGTCACGCGGATGCGCGTCTCTGAGCTGGGGGATTGGAGCAAGGGGCCTTCGCGCGATGAAGGGACTCCAATGGCCCGGGCGACCGCGCGGAAGGTCTGCCGCAGCTCGCCACCCGCTGGCTCAGGCCAGGGCAGACCGCCGGGGCTGAAGTCGAGGCTTCGGCCGCGTGCAGCCAAGGCGCCGAGACAAGCAACCCGGCTGCCGGTGTGTAGGCAGACCGCCATGTCGGCGCGAACACGGCGGAGCCTCAGGGCGCTCCGGATCAGGGATGCGCGCGAAGCATAAGGGTCGGCGAGGGGCTCGATTCGCACCCCCGGCAGAAGTGCGGCGGCAGGTGCGAGACGGGGCGCGCAGGCAAGGTAGATCTCTGGTGTGGGGGAGGCGGCGCGCAGATCGCGTATCAGGTCGGCCGCCTGCAAGAGATCGCCAGCGGCGGCGTGACGCAAGAGCAGAATGCGGGGAGCGCGGCCCTGGGGTTCAGGCATCGAGGTCGGAGGGCGCCGCCACCCGCGCCGGTTCGATCTCACGCGCGCTCGCCCGCCAGCTTGATCTTGGCGGCGGCCATGGCCTCTCTCGCCGGATCCTTGGGAACCCCCTCGCGGCGCAGAGTTCGAACCGTCTCGCGTTCCCCCACCCCGCTTTGTAGAAGTTCGCGCGCGCGAGGCTCCCAGGGGGAATCGAGCTCGACCTCGAGCTCGCTCGGCGGGTCGGGTGGCTCCGCGGCGCGCGTATCGACAACCAGCACCGCCTCACCGCGTGGCGGCTGGGCACGCAGACGCTCCGCGAGCTCGTTCGCGGTGCCGCGGAGCACGCTCTCGTGGATCTTCGTCAGCTCCCGGCAAAGCGCGACTTCGGTGTCGCCAAGAATCGCCGCGATCTCTTCGAGGGTGGCGGCGAGCCTGGCGGGGGACTCGTAGAACACGAGAGTGGTTCCCCCGAAGAGACGGCGCGCCTGCGCGAGAGAGCGGAGCTTCGCCTTGCGTTTGCCGGCCGCCGAGGGCAAGAACCCCTCGAAGCTGAAGCGATCAGTCGGGAGCCCGGCCACGGAAAGCGCCGCGATCAGCGCACTCGGCCCGGGCACGGCAACAATGTCGTGGCCGCCCAGACGCGCGAGCTCGATCAGGCTCATGCCCGGATCGGAGATCGAGGGTGTGCCGGCGTCGGTGATGAGCGCCACCGAATCCCCTCTATCGAGAAGGGAGATGATCCCGGGGGCGGAGGCTCGCTCGTTGTGGTCGTGGTGCGCGATCCGCCGGGCGCGGGAGCCGACGCGATCGAGCAGCACTCTCGAATGCCTCGTATCTTCACAGGCGACGACATCGACATCGGCCAGAACCCCCGCGGCTCGGCCCGAGAGGTCGTCCAGATTGCCGATCGGGGTGGCGACGACGTAGAGAGTTCCACGTGCGTCGCTCGGATTAGACCCCCCAGTCGCGGGCATAGCGAAAATCCCGGCCGATGGTTCGATGGGAAACCTTGGCGATGATCGGCAGAACCCGCTTGAACTGCGAGCGTCGAACCATCTCGGCCACGCGGTCCACGAAGGCACGTTCCTCCCCCTGCTCTACGAGCTCGTCTCGCGTAAGACGCCGATCGACCAGGTAGTAGAGCACGCGATCGACCGCCTCGTAAGAGAAACCCATCTCGTCCTCGTCGGTCTGGCCTACCCAGAGATCGGCGCTCGGGGGCTTGTCGATCACGCTCTTGGGGATGTCGAGGCGGCGCGCGAGCTCTCGGAGCTGCGTCTTGTAAAGGTCGCCGATCGGGTTGAGGGCCGAGGCCATGTCGCCATGGATCGTGCCGTAGCCGAGAAGGAGCTCGGTCTTGTTGCTGGTGCCCAGTACCAAGGCTCCTTCGGCCGCGGAGTAGTCGTAGAGAATCGCCATGCGCTCCCTGGCCGTCTTGTTGCCGCGCTCGAGGGGCGTGGCGTCGGGGCGGTGGCTGAAGTAGGCGTCTATCTGGGCGGTCAGGTCGACGGTTAGCAGGCGCACGCCGGCGGTGTCGGCGACCGCCGCGGCATCCTCTAGCGATTCGGGCGAGGATGTGCGATAAGGCATTCGGATTGCGCGGACCTGGTCGCCGCCGAGGGCGCGCGCGGCGAGCACGCAAGCGACAGCCGAGTCGATGCCCCCCGAGAGGCCGAGGACGACGCGTTCCAGCCCGAGCTTGCGCACTTCGTTCGAGATGAAGCCCTCGAGCACACGTCGAACGAGGGGCGGATCGAGCGGAGGCACCCCTCGCTCTTCCTCCGCGCGCAGCCAGCTGAGTCGATCGTTCATGATCGATCTTCCTCGTGAAGACCGAAGCGCCGGCGCCGCACACGATCTAGCTCGCGAAGCGCAAGATCGAGGTCTTCGTCGCGGTACAGAGGCGAATCCCGGCGCTCGCGGCGCACTTCACCCAGGTCGATCTCCACTTCGAAGAGCAACTCCTCAAGGATCGGAGCCTTGGCGGCGACCCGCCCGGAGGGCAGCACGAGGTGTGAGCCGCCCCCGAAGTTGATGCCGTCTTCGAAGCCGACCCGATTGGCATAGATGACGTAAACACCGTTGGCCTTGGCATGAAAACGGTTGAGGACCTCCCAGGTGGCCCCGCTCTCGGGCTCGGCGCCGTGGCCGGGTGCCGATTCGCTTCCGCGCAAGGGACCCGCGCTGGGAACGATGAGGACCAGGGCGCCGTCCTGTGCGGCGACGAGAGGCGGAACGGCGTGCCACATGTCTTCGCAGGTGAGCAGCGCCACTCGGCCCAGGGCTGTATCGAAAGCCCGGATGCGATCACCGGCCGCGAAGTAGCGCTGCTCCTCGAAAAGACCGTAGGTCGGCAGAAAGATCTTGCGGTGGGCGTGGATGCACTCGCCGCCATGGAGGTAGACCGCGGTGTTGAAGAAGCGATGATCGGTGGACTCCTCGACCAGCCCGGCGACTATGTCGATCTCGTTCGATGCCTCGAATAGTGGGCTCAATCGAGGATCATCGAGCCGCAGGGCGATCTCGGGCACGAGGTCCTTGAGGAAGTAACCGGTCAGGGAAAGCTCCGGCAAGACGCAGAGCCGCATCCCGCGCGCGCGCGCATCGGCGATCACTTCCAGGTGGCTAGCCAGATTGCGGTCGAAGTCACCGAGAATCGGATTGATCTGGGCGAGGCAGGCGTTGAACTTCAAGGATCTCTCTTGATGGTGTGTGCCGTGGAGCTGTGAGAAGCATAATCCGCCGGCCGCCGGTGGTGAGTTAGAAGCGTTCGATCCGCCACCCCATGCGTTTCGCGACCGCCGTCAGCTCGGAGGAAGGGTTCGTGGCCACGGGACGACCGACCGCGCAAAGGACCGCCACGTCGCTCAGGTCGTCTCCGTAAGCGGACGACCGCTCGGGATCGAGCTCCCGCTCGCGGAACAGCCGATCGACGATCCGCCGCTTGCCGGCACCGAAAGGGTGGTTCCCCTCGAGCGCTCCGGTGATGCGACCACCGACCGTCTTCAAGCGCGACGGGAACCAAAGGTCGGCGCCGAAAGCCTCGGCGAAAGGGGCGAGAAGCGCATCGAGGGTTCCCGACAGCAGAACGACGAGATCTCCCTTCGACTTGTGCTCGTCCACGATCTGCCAGGCCCTCGCATAGACGCGCGCTTTCAGCACGTCGTCGAAACAGGCGACCGCCTGCCGCTCGAGCTCGGAGCGGCTCCAGCCGCGCCAGATGTACTTGTTCCCCTTGGTGATCGCGATCGGACCGCGCCCGGCCAGAGCCACCGCCCCGGCGGCGGCGTAAGGGAATGCGCGGAGCGGGACCCTCCTCTTGGCCAGGAGGTAGCGAAAGAAGGCACGCTCCGACGATGGCGGGGCGAGTA
>CAZFNT010000327.1:0-5208 GCA_964520315.1 uncultured Gemmatimonadota bacterium | reverse complement strand
CGGCGAAGTGGATGAAGGCTCCGCCACCATGGATTGGATGGAGCAGGAGCGCACTCGGGGCATCACGATCACGAGCGCATGCACCCGAGTGGAGTGGCGCGATCACGCCATCAATATCATCGACACCCCCGGGCATGTCGACTTCACCGTCGAGGTCGAGCGCAGCATGCGGGTTCTAGATGGGGCGGTGGCGGTTTTTTGCGCCGTGGGCGGTGTCGAGCCGCAATCGGAAGTCGTCTGGCGACAGGCCGACCGTTACGGCGTTCCAAGAGTGTCGTTTATCAACAAGATGGATCGAATCGGCGCCGACTTCGACAGGGTGCTCCGACACATGCGCGAAAAGCTGAAATGTGTTCCGGTCCCGATTCAGATTCCCGTCGGTGCTGAGGCGGACTTCGAAGGTGTCGTCGACTTGATCGAGAACCGCGCCCTGATCTGGGACGAAGGATCGCTCGGTGAGCACTTCCGCGTCGCGGAGATCCCGGAAGAGATGCTGGATCGCGCGCACACCATGCGAGAAGAGCTGATCGCGACTTGCGCCGAGGTCGACGAAGAGCTGCTCGATATGCATTTCGAAGGGGCTGCGATCCCTGCCTCTCGCATCGTCGCGGCCTTGCGCACTAAAACTATGTCGCTAGAGGTGTTTCCGGTTCTGTGCGGCTCATCGCTCAAGAACCGAGGTGTGCAACCTCTACTGGATGCGGTTGTCGATTTCCTTCCCGCGCCGAATCAGGTCGATTCGATCACTGGCGTCGATCCTAGTTCGGGTGAGCGGGTCGAGGTTGCATTCGGCGATCGGAACTTGGCTGCGCTCGTCTTCAAAGTAATGGCGCAGGACGCCTACCAGACCCTCTGCTACGCGCGGATCTACTCCGGCGAAATCGTACGCGGCGGCGTGGTTCGCAACGCGGTCAGTGGCAGCGACGAGCGGATCGGGCGGATTCTCCGCATGCACTCGAATCGGTCGCGACAGATCGATGCGGCTCGAGCCGGCGATATAGTCGCACTCATCGGACTCAAACACACAACGACCGGCGAAACGCTCTGCAGCAAAGACCGACCGGTCGCACTCGAAGGAATGCACTTTCCCGAGCCGGTGATCCAGGCCGTGGTCGAAGCGCGAAGCGCGGCGGATCAGCGCCCCCTCGAGGATGCCCTGTCTCAGTTCGCGCGAGAGGATCCAACTTTTTGCGTTTCGGTAGACGAGGAGACGGGACAGACGCTCATCGGCGGTATGGGCGAGCTCCATCTCGACGTGATAGTGCAACGGCTGCGCGACGAACGTGGACTCGTAGTGCGCAAGGGGAAGCCGCAAGTAGCCTATCGCGAGTCGGTGACGGTCACCGCGGAGCACGAGGACATTTTCCACCGACAGGTCTCGGGTGCGCGGCTCTCGGCACGCGCGGTCGTTCGCGTTGAACCGAACGAGAAGGGCGCAGGTGTAGAGGTCTTCGAGACGGTGCCGTCCGAAAGGGGAATCCCTGCTCACCTCCTCGCCGACGCAGTCCAGCTCTTGCGCGATGCATCGACAACCGGTCCGGTGGCCGGCTACCCGCTCATCGACGTGATCGTGACCCTGCTCGACGTCACGACTCAGGGCGAGGAGCTCTCCGCGATCGCAATTCAGTCATCGGCCGCCCGCGCCCACGGCCAGGCGTTGCGAAGCGCCGCTCCCACGATGCTCGAGCCGATCATGGCCATGGATGTCTCGGTTCCGGCCGAGTGCACCGGCGCCGTTCTCAAAGATATCGGTGCGCGCCAAGGCGAAATCCTCGGAGTCGAGTCTCGCCCCGAGACCGACATCGCGCGTGTCCACATTCCACTGGCCCGAGTCTTCGGCTACAGCACCGATCTGCGTGACCTGACACGAGGTCGAGGCACTTTTACGCTTCGCCCCCACTCCTATGAGCCGATCGAGCGATGTCCGCTGAGCCCCGTCGGGGCATCTCGAGATCGAGACAAACTGAATTGATGCAGTAGCGGAGCCCGGTGGGAGGCGGACCGTCGTCGAAAACATGGCCGAGATGCGAACCGCAACCCGCGCAACTAACCTCGGTGCGAAGCGTCCCGAGAGAGCGGTCTTCGTGCTCGACCAGGTGGGCGCCGTCGAGGGGCTCGAAGAAGCTCGGCCACCCGCAACCGGCGTCGAACTTGGCATCGGATCGGAAAAGCGCGAGCCCGCACCCGGCGCAACGATAGGTTCCGGCCATCGAGGTCCGCCAGTAAGCGCCGCTGAAAGGTCGCTCCGTTCCCTTCTCGCGCATGACATGATATTGCGAGGATGTCAGCAGCTCTCGCCACTCGACATCGGTCCTCGTCTTCTGTTCGATCATCGATCCGGTCCTTCCGCGGAAGAGGTTCAGCAGTGAGCACGATCATCGCGATCACTACCGATTTCGGCACCCGCGACGGCTACGTCGGTGCCATGAAAGGACGCATCCTCTCGATCTGCAACGAGGTGGTTCTCGTAGACCTCAGCCACGAGATCGCCCCGCAAGACATCTCGGGCGCCGCCTGGTGCATCGCGCGCGCCGCCCCGCACTTCCCGAAAGGCACGATCCACCTTGTGGTCGTCGATCCCGGAGTCGGCTCCGGGCGAAGAGGGGTCGTCTTCCGAGCCGAGGGACAGATCTTCGTGGGTCCGGACAACGGTGTCTTCGATCGCGTGATCGATCGGCACCAGCCAGAAGATGTGCGCGCGATCAAGTCGACAACCCCGTGGTGGTCCACCCATTCGACCTTCGATGGGCTCGCCCTTTTCGCCCCCGTCACAGCCCATCTTGCCCGCGGACTCGCCCCAGCGAAGATCGGAGACCCGACAACGCTCGAGCCTCGCCTCAAGCAGATCCCGGCGCTGCGGGAAAAAAACAGGATCGTCGGACGGATCGAGATCTTCGACCGCTTCGGCAACGGGATCACGACCATCCCATCCGCCCTGATCGATTCGGGAATGGCCGCGCGCTGCCGAGGTGCCTGTTTTCCGATCACCGACCACTACGCAGCGGTCGATGCGGGGGAGCCGCTCGCGCTGATCGACAGCGACGACCGCCTCGAGCTGGCCGTCCGGAACGGCTCCGCCCGCGCCGCGTTCGGCCTGGAACGCGGCGACGAGGTCGATGTGGAGCCGGCGGAGCAGTAGCCACCACGTACCCTGCCGATCGCGGATATGCGCGATCAGTCGTCCCAATCCCCTTCGGGTCCCTTATCGGAGCAAATCAGCGCCGCCTTCTCGCGGATCTTCGCCTCGGTCCATTCCGCCGGATCCTCGATCCGGGTCGCCTTCGGCCCGAGGTCGTAGGAGCCGGCCTCGAGGAGCGCCTCGATCGCCAGCGGCGCCGTGTCGGTCGCGTTGAAAACCTCGGTGAGCATGCGGTAGACGAAGTCGCTCACCTCGCCGGTCATGCGATCGCGGATCTCTTTGGTCTGGCCGAGGAACTTGTTTTCGAAGGGGAGGTTCAGCTTCTTGTAGTTGCCGCCTTTGATCCCGTTGGCGTCGGCGTACGCGACGATCTCCGCCCAGAGCCCCTCCGACATACCCCGCCCCACCACCTTGATGAAGTTGCCCTCATCGTCTAGCACGGCGTTGCCGTAGTCGTTCACCTGAACACCCCAGGAGACCATCTGCAGCGCGGTTGCGACATTCGCCTTGGTCGTGCGTGTCTTGTCGGCGACCGCCCGTAGACGCTCAGAGCTGTTGCCCGAAGTACCGTGCTGGGCGCCCGACACCTTGTAAGGCGTCAACGCCTCGTGGATGGCGGCCGTCAGATCGACCTGGATCCCCTGCGAGCTCGCCTGGATTCCATGCGCCGAGCCGTTGTTGAGCGCGATCCAATCGGGCGAGATTCCGTGGGCGTTCAACCCCTGGATGAGGAAGAGCGCTTCCTCCTCGGTCGACAATCCCGCGTCGCCCTTGATCTCACCGACCTCGGTCTCGATGCAGGCCCACCCGGGCACCAGGGGCATCAGTGCCAGGCTCGAAAGCAGGTTCTCATCATCGGGCAGATGCGACGCGTCGATGGCGATCGAGGTGATCCCCGCATCGAACATCGAAGGGATCTCGATCTTCGCCCGATCGACGTCGGCCGGCCCTTTGATTCCGTAGTGATCGGCGTGGATCGCCACCGGGATCGTGATGCCGAGCTCGTTGCAGAGCGCGTCGACATGGCGGGCCATGTTCCAGTAGCTGACCGCGCAGTAGGCGTTGGCTCCGCCCTCCGATTTGGCGATTTCGATGATGAGCGCCGCGTTCGCCTTCTGAGCCGCGAGCAGGGCACCGCGAATCGCGAAGTAGCTGCGGCCGTTCGCCGCCATGGTCAGCGCCTTCCCCTTGGTCAACATGGCGCGATCGATCGCCTTCCCGCTCACGATCAGTGCCTGCGAATTGGGGAAGAGACGGGCAATATTCGGGGGGCGTCCTACCTCGAGCGCTCGTTGGAAATCGGAAGGCATTGTATTCTCGTCCTTTCTTGGGGGCCGCCAAAGAACACGTGGGGCCTTTGGCGCCCAGATGTAGTGCAGATCTGGTCGATCGGCAGGTTCCGAGACCGGAGTCGCAGCAGATGGGATGCCAAGACGCCTACGTGGTCTTGCGCCGACCCTTAGCTGAGCCATGAAGTGGCGGCGTCTTGGAGAGTCATCGGCTGATGAGATGATAGGTCTTGCGAGAATGCGTGACCATCGAGGATCACGGCATCGCGCACTCCGTGTTATTGCTACCTATATGACGATCGTCCACCCGAGGAGCCCGCTGTGATTCCCAACCCCGTCTTGCGCTTGTCCACCATTGTCTTCGCCTGCTCCGCCGCTAGCGCCGCCGTGCCTAAGCAGGGCTCGCTCATGTTCGACGGCGAGATGCGCACCGGCCAATACTATGTGCCCGACAACCTGCCCCCCTCTCCGGTCCCCCTGGTGATCCATCTCCACGGCGGAGGAGGCGACAGCGACACCGCGATGGACTTCACGACGGAGTTCCGTTGGAACGAGCTGGCCGACCGCGACAAGTTCATAGTCGTCTACCCCGAAGGGATCGACGACCATTGGAACGACTGCCGGGGCGACCTGCCCGACCTGCCCGATTCCGATGATGTCGGTTTCATCGCCGCCGTGATCGACCTCGTAGCGACCTACTTCGATATCGACCAGGAACGCGTCTACGCCGCGGGAATCTCGAACGGATCGATGATGAGCCTGCGACTGGCGACCGAGCTT
>CAZFNT010000326.1:0-5248 GCA_964520315.1 uncultured Gemmatimonadota bacterium | reverse complement strand
GGCACTCTATTTTGTCGACCGACTTAAAGAGATCGTTCCGATCTGGAAGCGAGAGCACTACGAGAGCGGCTCGGCCTGGATCGAGGGGTCCGAGAGGCGAGCCTTCGAGAGTGAGGATGGTGGCTGATGTCTGCGTCAACTGACGATCCGTCCGCGAACGGGGGCGCTACGCCGGAGGAGCCGACCCACGAAGATACGCCGGATGCCGCTCAGCCGGATGAGAGAGAGCAACACCCGGGGCTTGTCGTCTTGCAGCCGGCGAGAGCGCGGCGGGCGATCCGATTGGCGAAGTCGTTGACGACCCGGATCGGAAGCCGAGAGGAGTTTGAAGCTCCGCTCGACGATCTCGATCTGCCCCCCTTGGCGGCCTCGTTGCGCTTCGACGAAGATGAGCTGGTCGTGACTCCTCATGTCGAGATCGAGCTGAACGACATTCCGATCGAGCAGCCCACCGTTGTTCCTCTCGGCGCCGAGATCCGGATCGGCGAGGTCGTGCTGCAGTATAGGAACATCTCCGACAGGCCGGGGCTGATCGAGGCGGAGATCCCATCCGACCGGGTCACGCCGCGCCAGCTCCTCGTGGGCGGGTTCTCCATCGTCCTGGTCGGACTCGTCCTGGCCGGCTTTCTGCGCCGCCAGTACGAAGAGGGCTGGTCCGGACCCGGGCCGGCTTTCACGCTTCAAGCTCTCTCGGGGCTCTCGACCGACGGAGCGATCACGATTTCGCCGATTCGATGCGGGCCGGCCGTCGTGGTGGTTTCGGGCGACGGCGTCGCGTGGGCATTCGACCCAATTGGGGGCGACCTGCTCTGGTCCACACCGGTGGGATCGCGACCCGAGGGGCTCACGGCCGAAGGCGACCGCGTCGTAGTTTCGTTTTCGGAAGGGTCGCCTTGTCGGATCGACGGCTCTTCGGGGCGAGTGATCGACGGAGCCCGCGCCAGGGCCCGCGCGCCCTTGGCGGCCCGGGCAGCGATCGACGTGACCACGCTCGGTACGGTGACTCCCGCGCCACGCCCGAGGCCTGCGATCGATCCCGACAGAGAAATGTTCGTCGATGCGGATCTCGACGCGGACGGCGAGCTCGATTCGATCACCATTCGAGGAGACGGACGCGTTCACGCGATATCGAGCGCAAGCGGCGCGCTTCTGATCGAGCACGATTGCCGCATTCCTGTATCGGCCACGCCGCTGGTCGTCGATCTGGACGGGGATGCTAGGCCGGATCTGTGCATCGCGTCGACCAACGGTGGCGTCTATGTTTATAGCGTGGCTGAGTAAACTATGTCTTTGACGACGCCGATCCGTCGTCCGCAATCGGGTCGTGGGGAGTAGCGCCTCGCAGACAACGGAAGTACTTGTCGAGAGGGTAGTAGAGGAAGTTCGAGACGCGGCTGGTGTAGAGGCAGGCATAACCTTCGACCTGATGCCCGAATAGGCTCACCTCTTTCCCCGCTCTGAAGAGCTCACCCCAGTAAGGGTTGAAGGCCGACTGTGCAACCCGAAATAGGCGTCCGGCGTATCGTTGAAGTGTCTCGATCTTCTTGTCGATCTCACCCGATTCGTCCCCGGTCTCTCGCATGGAATCGCGCGCCGTCTCCAGTCTTCTGCGGGCTTCGTCGACGGCGTCCATTTCTACCCAACGGCCCTTGTTGGCTTCGAGGATCTCGATCTCGTTTTCGAGCTCCTCGATGACGAGTCCCGTGCGCCACCCCAGGCTCTTTTTCGAGCGGAGAATGTCGCCGTATATGTGATCTCCGAAGTAGACCACGCGCTCTCCCGCCGCACCGAGCACGTTCTCCAGCAGCTCCGCATTGCCGCCCTGATAGACCCGCCCGAGTTCGAGCTCGTCGCGGTCGGTGTTGCGGAGCATTCCTGTCTTTGTATCGACCTCGAGGAAGGGCGCGTTGCTCGTATGGAAATCTGGCTTGCGAGAGCCGACGACGATGCAGTCGAAGAGCTCCAGCCAACGTTTGTGGTTCGAGAGCCTCGAGTCGAGAAGGTGAGAGAGAACTCGGTCGGTGTAGTCCCAATAAGAGTTGGTCAGCAGGAAGAGCTTCTTGCCTTGGCTTCGCATTCGCTCGAGCATCGGGGCCAGATCCGGATCGACATCGAAAAAGCGTTTGAGATCGGAGCGGATCCTCCTTTTCAGGGTGTCGTCACGGTGGGCCTTGTCGATCATCGCGCGGATATTGAGATGGATCTCGTGATATGCCGGCGGGTAGTTCAACGGCTTCGAGTCGGCCAAATCGACGATCTGGGCGAAGAGGCAGGCTTCGGGAATAGAAAAGAGTGTATCGAGCGCATGAGCGCTGGCGTAGTCGATCTTCTGGGTGGAATAGGCGCGCTTTCGCTCGGATCTGGAGAGCTGCTTCTTACCGTGAAAGGCGAGTTTCACGTAAGCGTAGCGATCGAGCTTCAGCACATTTCCACCTTCGGTGTCGATCACGAGCCCCCGTATCATGAACTCGGGATCGTACTCGAGATCGCGGACTTCGGCCGGGTAGCCGAGCTCGTCGACTAGCTTCCCTTGTGTGATCTCGTAGGCCGTCTCTTCGATGGCGGTCTTATTGTAGCACGCGAGTGTGTAGTCGAGGTCGAAGCCGATCCAATCTACGTGACCCATGTGGAGATTGCGGTTCACGAAGATCTGGCGCCTGCGCGGGAGCTGTGGCTCGATCTCGATGCTCTTCGCCTCGGTGATGATGCGGTCGATCTTGTCTTTCATGTTGTTGCTTGATTCAGATGTCGGAGTGTTGTGTGTTCGCCAGCTTTTCCAATTGTCGCAAGAAACGCCGGTCGCCACCATCGGTCGCCGCGATGTCGAGGGTGAGAACGCGCCCATCGGTCGTGAAGATGAGCAGCGACGAGGGGTCGCTCCAGCTCTCGGGAGATAGCAAGTCGATCTGGGTGATTTCGGAGTAGACGGCCGATTCAATAGCGCCGCCCTGCCCGATATCGTCGTAGTGAACGAGGCGCCGATTGGTCAAGAGGCTGCCCTCTTCCCGCACCGAGAGCAGTCCGCCGAAGTAGGCCAGAACGATACGCTCGCCCTCCTGCAGGACGCCCTTGTCTTTCAAGATCGCAATGTGGCGAGGGGCGATGTCGGCGCCTTGAACAACCGCGTCGGGTGGCACCAGGCGTATCTCGAGCAAGGCTCCGTAGACGAGAAGGGCGAGAAAGGGAAGCGATGCGATTGCCCCGATGAGCGCCAGCCGCCCGACCAGGGGGCTCCGTGGTGGCACTTCGTCGAGGGCGAGGCGCAGACTTCGGAGCCGCCGGGCCAATTCCCAGTAGAGACCGAGGGTACCAAGGCCGCTGTCCACGAAAAGGAAGCAGGCGGCGCAAGCCAGAAGCCAGGCACCGGAGAACCAGCCGCGCCTGGTGGCCGAGGAGGGAAGGGGGGAGAGGAAGCGATCGAGCGCCCGAGGCCACACGAAGACCCAGTAGAGGTTATAGCCGGGGACGAGATGGCCGAACCAGGCGGCCTCGGGGCGCACCGGATAGGTGCCGCCGGTCAGATCAGCCAGCTTCTCGTGGATCCGGCGGATCGCCAAGAGCCAGTAGAGCAGTCCGGCTACGGTGGCGAGCGACGCGATCGAAGTCGGCCATTCGAGGGCAAGGGCCCCGAGACCGGTGAGGTAGTAGATGAGCACGCAGACCAGCCCCACCTCCGGACGCGGCCATGGGGTGCGCCGGTAGGTGCCGAGCAAGGCCCGGTCGGTCAGGGTGATCGGCTGCTGAAGCATCGGTAGAGCATGCCACTGTGGGGGGGAGGGCGCCAGTGCGCGGGGCGATTCGCGCCACATCCGCGCGCGTTAGGAGAGGCGCCGTGGCGGCAGTCTTCGAGCATGTGGGGATCGGCGGTCCAAATGTGGGGCGCGTCCGGCTCCCTCGCCTCGGGTGTCATCGAGGGCGGCGCGATCGGTTGTCGCGGAGCCGCGGGGCATGCCTGGCTTCAAATCACGGCGACTGGCGCGCCAGTGCTCGGTCCCCCCGACACATCCAGATACAAGCTGGTACAGAAAAGCAACGGCCAAATGACGCGAAACCGCTTCTAATTGGAGGCAGAAGTCGTTCACCCCGCCCCCCGCCGGAAAGGAGATTCCCATGGACCAGCGCACCAATCGCTCCACGCGACCCATCCCGACCCTTGGCGGCCTCGTGCCCTTGCTAGTGGCATCCGCGGCCTTCGCCTACAGCGGCGGTTCGCCGGCGGGCTTCACGGGAGCGCCCGGAGAGGGCACTTGCTTCGCCTGTCACAGCAGCTATCCGGTCGATTCGGGGGACGGGGGGGTCGACCTGATCGCCGCTCCGGCGACCTACAGCCCCGGGGAGGCCTACACCTTCTGGGTGCGCGCGGAAGACCCCGGGCAGGACGTTTGGGGATTTCAGCTCACGGCGATCGACGGCGTTGGGGATGGAGCCGGCATCCTCGATCCCGGCGCGCCTGATTCGACGCAGGTGATGGTGAGCGGGGGGAGGGAGTATGTCGGCCAGCGGACGCTCGGGACGTGGGCGGAGGTGCCCGACGGTCCCGTGACCTGGCGAATCGAATGGACCGCACCCGCGGCACCCGGCACGGGGCCCGTGAGCTTCTACTTCACGGGGCTTGGTGGCGACAGCAACCACATCCCTGGCGGCGACTATACCTATACCGGCGCCTGGACCGTCTCGGAGGAGGCGGGAGGGGGTCTCGATCTGACCCTCGTCGGCGTTCCGGCGACGGTGAGCCGCGGTTCGACGCTCGAGTTCACGGGCATTGTGACCAACACCGGTGTTGGGGTCGCCTACTTCGACGAGGCCGATCTCGATGCGACCGGGCCGATTCCGCCGACGAACGTGCCGGTCTACGATGCTCCGCCGCGGGTTCCGGTTTTCCCGGGCAGCCCGAGATCCGGCCCGATCTCTGTGCCGGTGCCGGGCTATGCGCCGCTGGGCATATACGACGCCGACGTGTCGATCTCTGACCAGGGCGCGCAGCTCGACGTCGAGACGATCACCGTCGAGGTCACCAACTAACCACTTGCAAGGAGCAAGACCGATGGCGCGTTCAATTTCGACCCACCTCTTCGCGAAGGCCTGGTCCCGCGCCGAAGAGCTAGTCAGAGATGAGCTCCACCCGGAGCAGGCCTCTCGCAGGCGCTTTATCTCGAGGGCGGGCGCGGCCTGCGGCGGCCTGATGCTCACCGGAGCGATCCCCTCGGTGGCCCGTGGTCGAATGGCCGAGATCGGGGCGAGACGTCCC
>CAZFNT010000325.1:2270-5260 GCA_964520315.1 uncultured Gemmatimonadota bacterium | reverse complement strand
TCGTCCTCAGGGCAAGATCCTCTGGGTCAACGCGGCCGCCGCCCGGGTGGGGATTCGACGGGGCATGCGCTATGCCGCGGGTCTCTCGCTCTGCGCCGAGCTGCGGGCCGGGGTGATCTCGAACGACCGGATCGAGCTGGGGAGAGAAGAGATCGCGGCACAATTACGTCGCTTTTCTCCCGAGATCGAACCTTTTCGCGACGACCCCGGGGTGTTTTGGCTCGATGCGAGTGGGTTGGAGCGGCTCCATCCCGATCTGCGGGTGTGGGGCGACAGGCTGCGGGCGCGGCTGCGCGCCGAGGAGTTCTACTCATTGGTGGTGGTGGGATGGACCCGTTTTGGGACCTTCGCCGTGGCGCGGGGGCTCCGCCAGAGCAGCGCGGATCGCGGCATCAGGAGCCAAGCAGAGGCGAAGGAGAGAGGGCGGCGATCCCGGCGGGGGGCGGCGATGCCCGGCACTCTCGATCTACACGACCGGTCTCGCGAGGCCGTGATGGCGCGACGGGTTCCGCTGGAACGACTGGCGCTCTCTCCGAAGAGCCGCGATGCCTTGGAGAAGCTGGGCGCCCACACCGTCGGCGATCTCTTGGAGATGCCGGCCGGGGGATTGGGGAAGCGTTTCGGGCCCGAGCTGCTGCGCCTCCATCGTCTCGCACAGGGCGAAGATCCTCTGCCCCTGCAAAGTGTCGCTTCCCAGCCTCCGCTGGAAGCAGGAATCGATCTGGAGCCACCGGTCGCAGATGTGAGCCGCCTCGTTTTTCACTTATCGCGTCTGCTCCATCCCCTGTTGGAGCGTTTGGCCGCCCGTGGCGATGCCCTGGCTCAGCTCGACTTGGATCTGACGCTGGAAGAGTCGTCCGCCCTTGCCGATGCTGCCCGCTTTCTTCATGAGTCGCTCCGCCCCGCGGCTCCGACCCTCGATGCGACTCAGCTCTTGCATCTGGTCCATCTGCGTCTCGATCGACTCGAGCTCGCCGGAGAGGTCGAGAGGATTGCTCTGGTGGCGGGTGGAGTCGCGGCGACCGACGAGCAGCTTCTTCTCTTCGTCGATGCGCCGAAACGCGACATCGAGGCGGGCGATCGTGCGCTGGCCCGTGTTCGCGCCGAGCTAGGAAACGATGCGGTGGTGCGGGCGGTGCTGCGGCCGGGGCATCTGCCCGAGGCTTCGTACGTATGGGAGCCGCTGGAGCATCTATCGCTTCCTCATCTCACCGATGTCGATGCGTCGCCCCGTCCTTTGATTCGACGGATCGAACAGCGGCCTCGTCCCCTTCCCCCCCGCCCGCGGATCGAGCCCGACGGGTGGCTGCTCGCGGAGCTGGAGGCAGGGCCCGTCGTGAAGAAGAGTGGTCCGTACATCTTTTCAGGGGCGTGGTGGCACAATCTGATCCATCGTGAGTACCATTTCGCTGAGCTTCGCCGGGGCGATATCGTCTGGGTCTACTGCGATCGGCGGCGCAAACGTTGGTATCTCCAAGGGGTGGTGGAGTGACTGCTAATGCGACGCTACACCCCTCTCTGGTGCAAGTCGAACTTCTCCTTTTTGGAGGGAGCGAGCCATCCCGACGAGCTGATCGAAGAGGCGCACCATCTGGGGCTGCGGGCGCTCGCGCTCACCGATCGCGACGGAGTGTACGGAGTGGTGCGGGCGCATGTCAAAGCCCGTGAGCTGGGGCTTCGGCTCCTGATTGGATCGCAAATGACGGTGGGGGACGACCATGACGACACTTCACGGATCGTTCTGCTCGTTCGAAATCGAGAGGGGTATGCGCGGCTCTCTCGCTTGCTCACCAGGGGGCGTCGCCGCTGCGCGAAGGGGGAGTCGATCGTTTCGTGGGGCGAGGTCTGCGCCCACGCGGAGGATCTGATCGCGCTCTGGGGCGGAGAGGGGAGTCTGCCGC
This sequence comes from uncultured Gemmatimonadota bacterium, assembly GCA_964520315.1. Lineage (GTDB taxonomy): Bacteria. The sequence goes on along the minus strand of CAZFNT010000325.1, from coordinate 3,359 downwards.
TGCGGGACCATGCGGGCCGATGCGATGCGGTGGCGGGGGATCTGCGCGACGCTTTCGGTGACCGCCTCTATGCGCTCGTAGCCCGCCACAAACTCCCAGAGGAGCACGATCTCGAGGCCCGCGTGCTGGAGCGGATCGATCGCTACGGGATTTCGGCGGTGGCGGCGACAGAGGTGCTCTACCACTCTCCGGCCCGGCGGCAGCTACACGATGTGCTGACCTGCATTCGGCGCGGCGTTACCCTGGCGAGCGCGGGGCGAGCGCTACGTCCCAACAGCGAGCATGCATTGAGATCGCCACATGCGTTCGCGGCCCTTTTCAGCGATCTGCCCGATGCGGTCGCGCGGACGTGCGAGATCGCCGAGCGCTGTTCCTTTTCGATGGACGATATTCGTTATCGCTACCCCTCAGAATATCTGCCCGACGGGCGCACCACCACTACCTGGCTGCTGGAGCTGGCGACCCAGGGGGCGCGGTGGCGATATGGCGACACGATTCCGGATCGGGTGACGCGTCAACTCGAGCGTGAGCTGACGGTAATCGAGAGGCTCGACTACGGCGGCTATTTCCTCACCATGTGGGAGATCGTGGAGTTCTGTCGGCGGGAGGGGATCCTCTGTCAGGGACGGGGGTCGGCGGCCAACTCGGTGGTCTGTTACTGCCTCGGGATCACGGCGATCGATCCGGTGCGGATGAATCTACTCTTCGAGCGTTTCCTCTCCGAGGAGCGGGCGGAACCTCCCGACATCGATCTCGACATCGCCAACGGGCGGCGCGAGGAGGTGATCCAGCACGTCTACGAGAAGTACGGGCGCGACCATGCGGCGATGGTGGCCAATGTGATTCGATACCGCTCCCGCTCCGCCATTCGAGAGGTGGGCAAGACCCTCGGCATCGCCGAGACCTCGCTCGATCGTCTGGCGAAGCTCGCTTCGTACAGCGAAAGGGTGACGCCGGAGCTGCTGCTGCGGGCAGGTCTCGATCCGCATCACCGGGCTCATCGCCACCTCGCGGTGCTGACCGATGAGATTCTCGATTTTCCACGCCATCTTTCGATCCACCCCGGAGGATTTCTGCTCGGGCACGAAC
>CAZFNT010000325.1:0-2260 GCA_964520315.1 uncultured Gemmatimonadota bacterium | reverse complement strand
GCCACGATGGAAGAGCGAACGGTCATTCAATGGGACAAGGAGGACATCGAAGCGCTCGGGCTCTTCAAGGTCGATCTGCTGGGTCTCGGCGCGCTCACGCAGATCGATCTCTGTTTCCGGCTGTTGCGAGAACAGGGAATCGAGCTTTCGATGGCCACCATTCCACCCGACGATTCCGCCACGTACGACATGATCTGCGCGGGCGATACTGTCGGGGTGTTCCAGATCGAGAGCCGGGCGCAGATGGCGATGCTGCCCCGGCTGCGTCCGCGACACTATTACGATCTGGTCATCGAAGTGAGCATCGTTCGCCCTGGGCCGATCACGGGCGGGATGGTGCATCCTTATCTGCGGCGTCGAAACGGCGAAGAAGCGGTGGAGTACCCGCACGAGAGCCTGCGCCCCGTGCTCGAGAAGACCCTGGGAGTGCCGCTCTTTCAGGAGCAGGTTATGAAGCTGGCGGTGGTCGCCGCCGACTACACACCGGGCGAGGCGGATCAGCTCCGGCGCGACATGGCGGCTTGGCGCAAGACGGGGCGGATGGAGCACCATCGGGATCGGCTGATTCGGCGGATGTTGGCGAAAGGGATCGAGAAGGAGTTCGCCGATCGGGTGTTCAAGCAGATCTGCGGCTTCGGTGAGTACGGTTTTCCGGAGAGCCACGCCGCCAGCTTCGCGCTGATCACCTACGCATCAGCCTGGCTTCGATGTCACTACCCGGCCGAGTTCCTCTGCTCCATCCTCAATGCGCAACCGATGGGCTTCTACTCCCCCGCCACGCTCGTGGAAGATGCCCGGCGGCACGAGGTTCGGGTTCGGGGGATCGATGTGCGGAAAAGTCGGTGGGATTGCACTCTGGAGGAGGTGGATGGGGTCCGGACGGTTCGGCTGGGATTCCGCTATATCAAGGGGATGCGGGCCGCCGACGGAGAGCGGATCGAGGCGCTTCGAGAAGAGTCCCCTTTTTCGGGGCTGGAGGACTTCGTTCGGCGCTGCAGCGCCCCACCCGGGCTAAACGATCGCGCCTTCACGCTTCTGGCCGAAGCGAGCGCTTTCGGATCGGATCGCCGCCGAGCGCTGTGGCATGTGCGGGGCTTGGTGCACGCCTGTCGCGCACCTTTGATACTGACCGGAAACGAAGCCACCCCCGCCTTCCGCTCGCTCGACCCGCTCGAGACGATCACCTGGGACTACCACGCGACCCGGCTCAGCGTGCGCGGCCACCCACTCGTCCCGCTCAGACGGGAGCTGCGGGCGCTGGGTCTTCCCACCGCCGAAGAGGTTTTTCGCATGCCCCACGGGCGTCGGACCCGCTTCGCCGGCGTGGTGATCTGTCGCCAGCGCCCGGGCACGGCCTCGGGTGTCACCTTCATGACCCTGGAGGATGAGACAGGCTTCGTGAACGTGGTGATCTGGAAGCAGGTTTTCAAGGCGCACGCCGTGATCGTGAAGACGGTCTCGCTGCTCGCGGTCGCAGGAAGGATCCAGTCGGAGCAGGGTGTCGTTCATCTGATCGCCGAGCGTCTCTGGGAGCCGGAGCTTTCGGGAGAGGGCGTCTCAGGAGGTAGCCGGGATTTCCATTGATGTTATCCTCCCGCGCTTGCTCATCAACGCCACCAGGCTCCCATGCCCCTGACCCACCAACACCTACTCCGCGCCGTGCCGATCCTCGCCCTTGGCCTCGCCGGGGGAGCGGCCACCCAGAGCGCAGCGGCCGACACCGTGCACGTCGCGGTGGCGGCTAACTTCCGGAGCACCCAGGAGCGGCTCGCGAGCGGGTTCGAGACAGCCACGGGGCACTCGGTTGTCGCCAGCTCTGGATCGACTGGCAAGCTCTATGCCCAGATAGTCAACGGCGCCCCTTTCGAGCTCTTTCTGGCGGCCGACGAGGCGAGACCCGCGAAGTTGGTGGAGCAGAGGTTCGCCGTGCGTGGCAGTGCGTTCACTTATGCGCTCGGATCGCTGGTGCTCTACTCGGCGGGTAGCATCGAGCTGAACGAGGGAGCGGCCGTGCTGGGTGAAGGACGCTTCCGGCGACTCGCGATCGCCAATCCGGACGCCGCACCCTACGGACGCGCGGCGGTCGAGACGATCGAGTACCTTGGCCTGAGCGAGGCGCTGGCACCCGAGATCGTGCGCGGTGAGAATGTGGCCCAAGCCTTTCAGTTCGTGAGCAGCGGCGCCGCCGACCTGGGATTCGTCGCCCGCCAAATGGCTCGCTATGCGCCAGCGGCGCGGGTCTGGCTGGTTCCCCCAAATC
>CAZFNT010000324.1:0-5280 GCA_964520315.1 uncultured Gemmatimonadota bacterium | reverse complement strand
ATCGAGCACAATCGGGTAGCCTTTTCTGGGGATCCGCCGCCCCTCCGCCTCGAAGGCTACCAATCTGCGCCCGACGCCCGCGGCCTTCTGTGCCCGAAGAGCCTCGGCGCCGATGAACTCTTTGTCGAGCTTCACGACCCAAGCGAGCCCCGCCTCGAGCGGAGAGGTGGACTCATCGATATCGTTGCCGTAGAGGGCGTACTTCATCTCGAGGCGAAGCGTGTCTCGAGCCGCGAGGCCGACCGGCTTCATCCCCGCCCACTTCCCCGCTGAGACCAGAGCCCGCCAAACGTCGCCGGCCCGATCGGCGGGGAGATATAGCTCGAAACCGTCTTCGCCCGTATAGCCCGTGCGCGCGAGGAGCAAGGGCACATCCGCGATGTGGGCCGGCTCGGCTCCATAGTACGCAAGTGACGCGAGATCAAGGCTCGTCGTTCTCTGCACGATCTCTTGCGCCGCAGGCCCCTGAATCGCGAGCAATGCCGTGGACCGATTCGCGTCGACTACCTCGATCCCGCTGAATGTGTGCCGCCGAATCCACGCCAGGTCCTTGTCGAAGTTGGAGGCATTGACAACCAGAAGATGCCGGTCTTCGAGGCGGTAGACGATCAAGTCGTCGAGGATGCCCCCGTCTTCGCGACACATGGCGGAGTAGCGGGCGCACCCGGGCGCGAGATCGGAGAAGCTGTTGGTGAGCAGTCGATCGAGAAAAGCCGGGACTCTCTCCCCTCTCAACTCGATCTCACCCATGTGCGAGAGGTCGAAAAGACCCGCGGAAGAGCGCACACATTCGTGCTCATCGATCACGCCGCTGTACTGCAAGGGAAGCGAGTACCCGGCGAAGGGCACCATCTTCGCGCCCAGCTCGACGTGAAAAGGATAGAAAGGGGTCTGAATCAGCGCCATGGGATGGTTGGTGAGATGTTGCGGAAACGCCGAATCGTAGCAGATTCACCCTCCGAAGCAGGGCACGTGGTTGCCCAGAAAGAGACGATCGCGACCGCCCGCGCCAGAGGCGCCATGCAGCCGCGATCAAGATCGAAGCCAAGCCGCTGCAAAGCGGCCAGCCCACCTCCCCCCACCAGGAGGCCCCTCTCGGAGTTGAGCTGCCGCAAAGCGGCCAGCTCCAACTCCGAGGTCATAGGCTGCTCCGCCAGCCTATGACTATTTGACTAAGAGCATGGAGCGAACCTCATGCGTCTCACCAACCGTGAGGAGCGAGAAGTAAACGCCCGACGACACTCCCGTGCCGGCCTCGTCCTTCCCGTTCCAAACCACGCGGTGTGTACCACTCGCAGCCTGCCGATCCACGAGCTTGCGAATAAGCTCACCGCGAGCACCGTAGATCGCCAACGTGAGCGTCCGGCCCGCGTCGGCCTCGGACACGGTGTACTCGAGCGTCGTGCGTGGGTTGAAGGGGTTCGGACTGTTCTGGCCAAGAGCCGATCTGCCCGCCAGCGGTCCGGGAGCACCACCCTCTATCCCTGTTGGGCACTGCGACGGGACAATCTGGTCGCTCGCCTCGCCGACCGCACCGCTGATACCGGCTGAGTCGAACGCGCTCACGGTGTACTGCAGCACCGGGTACATCGAGCCGAAGTCGACATAGTTGGTCGCAGAGGCATCCAGCACGGCCACGGTATCGCGATCCTCGCCGAACGGCGGGAAGACCGCCCACAAGACATAGCCGTCGAGGTCGGTGATCGGTCCCCCGTCGGCGTTCATCGTAACGGAGTCCCAGCTGACGGTAACCTCGAAGCTATCGGTGCAAGCGGCTACGATCCCGGTGGGCGTACCCGGGTGGAAGTCGACCGTCATGGAGTAGATCCCGGTCTCGGAGGCCGCGTAGAGCGAGAGACCATCGTCCGGGTAAGCGGCGAGCGAAGAGACCCCGTCGGCCAGCCCTTCCGAGAAGACATCGAAGGCCACGCCGGTCGAGGAGTAGAAGACGCCGTCTTCGCCGCCACCGATACCGTAGTAGGTCTCGCTGCCGTCGTTGGTGATCATCAGACCATCGCCGGTTCCCCCCTCGATTTCGGTCCAGGTGGTGCCACCGTCGGTCGTGATGTTGTTCAAGGCGCTCATGTTGGGCGCCCAGGTGGAGTAAAGCGCCTCCGCGCAGTTCACCGGGTTCATGGCCAGATCTTGTGCCCGATCCCTGGCCTGGAACACGCTGCCGTCGAGCAGGGTCCATGTGGCGAAACCATCGGAGCTGATATAGAGGCCGCCGGCACCATCTGTGCCCGCCCACACGGTGTTGTAGTCATCCGGACAGACTTCGACTTCTTGCAGCGGAACGAAGTCGAGGAACTGGTCGAATGGTGTCTGTCCACCGGTGTCGGTGAAGAAAAGACCGTTGCTGGTGGCGAAGTAGACGCGATAGGGGCCGACCGTGGGATTGTTGCCCTTGGGGATCGCGAGATCGAGGACCTTGGCGCCGAAGCCGAAGCCGGTGAGCTCGTTCCAACTCGTTCCGCCATCGGTCGAGGCGCTGACTTTCGCTGCGTCCCAGGCGGCCCAGAGGTAGGTGGGATTGTCGGGGTCGATGGCGATTGCGTTGATCGTCTTGCCATCGGTATCGAGCGAAAGACTCCAGGTATCTCCGCCATCGGCCGACATCCAAACCCCTGCGCTGTCATCGACGGTCGTCCTGAACGAGGCCCAGAGGGTCTGGTTGTCGTCTGGCTGAACCACGAGGGCGGTCGCTTCTATGCCGAAGTCTTCGAGAAGAGTCCAGGACGGCGCGGCAAGGGCGCCGCCGGACGCCAGGACGAATGCGCCCAGGATCGCGGGCGTGGCGAGCACAAACCTCATGCTACTTGCTCCTGTGGCTTTCGGGAGAAACGCCCGGATTACCGCGGAGCTCGCGGCCCTCCAGACTCCCCGTCTGGCCCTATGGGTATGGGCGAAGCCATGCTCGCCCGATGTCTCCACCGTGCCGCGCGACGAGTCGGACCAGCCCGCTGATGGCGTCAAAGCCTCGCGGATGGCCCGAGCCCGTGTCACGTCACGGCTGTGCTGTTCGGTTCTCGTGCAGAGCTGGATCCAGTCGCTTTGGCCTTGGTCTCCCCCGGTTGCCAGCGGTAGTTGTGACAACCGCCTGTAACACAGTGCTTGTCCAGCGATTTCGCGGCGCATTATGAAACATGCTCAAGATGCCGTCAAGACCGCAGTGAACCAGGACCTCCCCCAAGAATCAGAGCCCGAAGATGGCCCGAAGATGGGATGCGAGGTGACACGTTTATTCATTTCCAGGCCCTACGTTGAGGGGTCGCCGGTAGCCCGGTCACCGATCGAAAGTGCCGAAGACCGAGCGCAGGCTTGCACAGATCTCACCGAGAGTAGCCATCGACTCCACGGCGGCGACGATGGCCGGCATCAGATTGTCGCTTCCGCGGGCGATCTCCTCGATCCGACCCAGCGCCGACTCCACGGCTCGATTGTCTCGCGCCGCTTTCAGACGCACGATCCGCTCCACCTGCTCCTGACCCACATTCGCGTCGATCCGCTGAATCGCCGGCTCCTCCGAGCCATCGCTTTCGAAGCGGTTGACGCCCACCACGCTGCGCATCCGCGTCTCGATCTCGCGCTGATAGCGGTACGCGCTCTCCTCGATTTCGCGCTGGAAAAACCCGGACTCGATCGCCCTTACCGCCCCGCCGACCCGGTCGATGCGGTCGATCAGAGCCTCGACACGGCGCTCCATTTCGCGGGTCATCGACTCGACGTGCCAGGAGCCCGCAAGAGGATCGATCGAGTCACAAACGCCACTCTCGTGGGCGATCAGCTGCTGCGTGCGCAAGGCGAGGGTCGCGCTCTCGGAGGTCGGCAGTCCCAGCGCTTCGTCGTAGGCGTTGGTGTGCAGCGACTGCGTACCCCCCAGGACCGCGGCGAGAGATTGCAGAGCGACTCGAACGACATTGTTGAGCGGCTGCTGCGCTTGCAGGGTCGCCCCGGAGGTCTGTGTGTGGAATCGGAGCTTCCACGATCGCGGGTCGCGGGCGCCGAAACGCATCCGCATCAGCTTCGCCCAAAGCCCCCGGGCGGCCCGGAACTTCGCGATCTCTTCGAAGAGATCATTGTGGGCGTTGAAGAAGAACGAGAGCCGAGGCGCAAAATCATCCACCGCCATGCCCGCGGCCACGGCGGCTTCGACATATGCGATGGCGTCGGCCAATGTGAACGCAAGCTCCTGAACCGCGGTCGCCCCCGCTTCACGTATGTGGTAGCCGGAGATCGAGATCGTGTTCCACCGGGGCACCTCGACCTGGCACCACCGCAACATGTCGGTCACGATCCGCAGCGAGGGCTCGGGAGGGTAGATATAGGTGCCGCGGGCGATGTACTCCTTCAAGATGTCGTTCTGCACGGTCCCCGCGAGCGCCTTCGAATCGATACCTCGTGCGCGCGCTAACACAACGTAGAAAGCCAGCAGCACCGAGGCCGTCGCATTGATCGTCATCGAAGTGGAGACTTCGTCCAGAGGGATCCCGTCGAATAGGATCTCCATATCTTCGAGGCTGTCGATCGCAACACCGACCCTCCCGACCTCGCCAGCGGCCATCGGATGGTCGGAGTCGTAGCCCATCTGCGTGGGAAGGTCGAAGGCCACCGACAGACCGGTGGTTCCGGCTTTCAACAGCTCGCGATAGCGCCGATTCGAGTCCTTGGCGGTTCCGAACCCAGCGTACTGCCGCATCGTCCAGTACTTGCCGCGGTACATCGTGGGCTGCACACCGCGCTTGAAAGGGAATACACCCGGATAACCGAGCTCGACCTCGGCGTCGAAATCGCCCACGCTCTCGGGTGTGGCCAAGCGTTCCACCGGAATGCCTGAAGACGTCTCGAATGCCTTGCGGCGCTCAGGGCGCTTCGCCAAGGTCGGATCGACCAGCGTCTTCTCCCACTCCTCTCGTGTCATCGCTACGACTCCATCGACTCTATGCGTACCAGCAGGTCTCCCATGTCGACGTTCTCGCCAGCGGCCACTTCGACCACTGCCACCTTGCCCGACGTTTCCGCCCGGATCTCGTTCTCCATCTTCATCGCTTCGAGCACGACCGCGGTTTGGCCGGACTCGATCGCGTCGCCCACGTTCACTGGAACCGTCACGACCCTGCCGGGCATCGGCGCGCTCACCTCTTCGCAGACCCGCGAAGAAGATCCACCGACATTGCCGAGCTCGCGCAGACGGAGCTCACGCTCGTCCTCGACGCGAACCGGGAAGGTGGTTCCCGCCGCCCGTACGACGAGATGGGTTCGGTCGGCCGGCGAGATGTG
>CAZFNT010000323.1:0-5289 GCA_964520315.1 uncultured Gemmatimonadota bacterium | reverse complement strand
GAAGTTCCCGAGGCGGTCACCGCGGCCATACTGAGCAAAGGAGTCAAAGACCTTGCGATTCACACCGAACTCTTCTCCAGCGCAATGGCCCGATTGATCCAACATGGTGTTGTTTCAAATCGCTGGAAGCCGGCGATCAACTGCTCTATCTCGTCGATCTTCCTCGCGGAGGACAGCACGGGCTACGACTGGCTACACTTCAACAGTGCGGTTCAAAGCCGTTCTTGCGACTACACCAACAGCGTTTTCCGGATCGCTGACCAGCCGCGCATGGTAGCGATAAACGGAGCCATGGGTGTCGATCTTCACGGCAATGTATGGGCGGACTCACTCCAAGCGCGCAAGATCTACAGCGGGGTTGGAGGGCAAGCTGACTTTATCCGGGGTGCTCAGTACTCCGATGAAGGTGTCGCGATCATCGCGTTGAAGTCGACTACCGTCGCAGGCGTGCCGAAGATCGTCGACTGCTGCCCCGCTGGCATAACAACCACGGCCATAGCCGCGGATCAAGTGATCATCGTGACGGAGTATGGCGCCTTCGATCCCCGGGGCCTGAGCCTAGGCGAACGCGCCGTGGGAATCGCGCATCTTGCGCATCCCGAACAGCGCGCGGAGCTGCTCCGCGTGATTCACGACAACGCCGCATTTCATCGCCCAGGGAGCACCCTAGACGGGCGTGTGCCTGGATTCACGCCGCACGATGAGGCGGTCAAAGATCTCTGACCATGAATAGCGAACTACGTTTCGACCGAGAGCTGGAACTCTCGCGAGCCGGCCACGAGGAAACCACATCATGAGCAGCAGAGCCAACATCACTGGCGTCGGCATGATCAGGTTCACCAAGCCCGGCGCGAGGGCAGGCCGGGGAACGTCAAGTGCAGGGCGCGAGAATCACGCTGCAGCACAATCTGGGTGTTGGGGGCGCCTGTGTGGTCACGATGTACCGAAAGGACTGACCTGGGGCTACTCCATGCGCAGTTTCCAAGCGCGAAACCCAAGTCAACGCGGCGGTCGTGGCCATGGAGCACGCCCCAACACAGCGAAGCCCAGACCGAGCAGGCCTCCGGCCCAATACACGAGGCCGTCCGCGATCAGATCCAGAGCAACAGAGATGCGTCCAGAGCTAAGGGTCAACGCAGAAATAGCTAGGGACTTTTGCGCCCAGATGTGCTGCAGATCTGGTCGATCGGTGAGCTTCGAGGCGGTGGCGCGCGAGTGGTTCGAGAGGTTCGCCCCCGGATGGGTGCCGAAGTACGCCGAGCGAGTCATGCGGCGCATGGCTGTGGTGGCGCTCGCTACGGGGTGCCCCGGGTCATTGCTGCGGATGCGCTGGCACGCGGATGCCGACTCGGTCGCTACTCGACTGCCCTCAAAGCAACCACGCGGATTGATACGTCGTCATGAGCCTCGGCGCCTGTCCACATCGACCACGTGACACCTTTCTCACGCTCTGAATCGACGATCACGATGGGGTTTTCGGATCGCTAGCCATTGGACTCTACCCCGCCGGCCCCCGACCGCCCGGAGGTTGCCTTCAGCGATCGATCTGGAGCACGCCGAGGGTTCCCCGGAGCACCACGCAGCACGTATCCGAGCGCACGCAGACAACTGCCCTCACGCGACCGAGAGGGGCCGACGCCCATGACTAGCCACGTATTCTGGCGGTGGTCCGAAGGAGCGGAGGCCGGCAAACCAATGCTCGGTCCCCCCGTCTTGGACCCGAGCAGAAACGCAAGTCGCCCCCGGGTCGTACCCAGGGGCGATCGCGGTGGCGGGGCGTAGCCGCCGGTCTAAGGGGGGGAAACGGACCGATCTAGTCGACGGAGCTCTCGTCCTGCGCCCCGTGTCCCCGATTGAAGGGGATGTTCGCGACGAGAACCTGCTCGCCGGTGAAGCCGGGACCGTTCTCATCATGCTCGACTACGACTATGCGATCCGGGTAGTTGTCACTAGGATCACTGCCCATTGGCGGGAGTTCCCAGTGGCCCATGACCACCTGTCCCTCGTCACTGAAGTTGAACCAGCCAGCCTCCAAGTGGGTGTGATCCGACAAGAAATGTACCTGGATCTCGTAGGAAATCGTGGGCTCGGCCTTCAGCTCGCCGACGATGATGCGCAGATCCTGCGAAGCGAAATCGATCCCCATGTTCCCCCATGCGTCATCCCCGACGAGGTTGACCATCGAGAACTCCCATGGGTATTCGAAGGATGGATTGACGACCTCGATGGGAGCGTCGGGATTCACCCATGGATCGTCGTCCTCGTAACCGAGGACCGGATCATCGGGTTTCGCCCCGGGGTCATCGCCCTCGTAGCCGATGACGGGATCGGCGGGATCCGCCCATGGCCCGTCGTCTCCTTGGTAGCCATCGACCGGGCCGTCGGCTGGACCTTGATCGGCATAGGGGGCGGAGATCAAGTCCCCGCCCACTCCTTCAATGGCGTTGAAATCCGGATCGGTGATGCTGTTGCTCTCACACCCGGCGAGGATCGCGATCGATGCGACACCCGCGACTACGACAAAATTCGTCCTTTGCTTCGGCACGACACATTCCTCCTGTCGCGGCGTGCGCACTTGCCTCTCCCGCAAGACACCGCCGGTCGTCGTCTTTGCGGCCTTACGCCCCGGTCCGGGTTCCCCCCCGCTGGGTGGATCGCCGGGAGACCTGCGGCGAGGTGCTGCGCAAAGGGCATGCCACTTATGTAGCGGGGGACCACGGCCTGGCTAACGCTCGACAGCTCAGTCGGTTACGCAAGACGTAGGGACTCGGCGCCGCGGGCGCGAGGCCGAGAGAAGCGCGCACTCTGCATCGGTTAGCGTTGCACTTTGCGAAGGGGCCGCCGATCTCGGCAAGCGAAGAGGGCGATGCCCGTGGCGACGGCCACATTCAGCGACTCGACACCACCGAGCAGATCGAAACTGAGTCGGGATGTTGCCGACCGCCGAATCGTCCGACCGGCTCCATCCGGCTCCCCGCCGGCCACGAGGATCATGCGCTCGGGCGCCTGGAACTCCTGGAGTGGCACGCCTTCTTCAGGATCGAGCAACACCAGCGAAGCCTCTTCTGCGCACGCCGCAGCAACGATCGCTTCGGGGGGAAGATAACGCGAGGGCAAGTTGATCAACGAGCCGAAGGCGGCGCGGACCACTTTTGGGTTGTAGAGGTCGCCGCTGCCGGGCGTCAGGATCAAGCCGGCGCAACCGGCGGCATCGACTGTTCTCAGTATCGTGCCGATGTTACCGGGGTCTCTCACTCCATCTAGCACCACAGCGATCGCCGGGCCCCGCGGCAGGAGTGGCGTTTCGGGAGCGGGATCCGGCGGCTTTCGGGCGATCGCGGCGACGCCCTGCGTGTGGACGACCTGGGCGATTCGGCGGAAATCCCGCTCGGCCACCGTGTGAACCGGCACGCCGCGGCGCTCGGCGGCGCAGCCCAACGAAGAGATGCTTTCGCCCGTGGCGGCATCGGATATCAACACTTCGATCACGGAGGGTGTGCGCTCCAGCGCGTCGAGCGCTCCGCGCACACCCTCGATGAGGTAATAGCCGGTTTTCCTCCGCCCCTTGGAGGACTTCAGGGCCAGAGCGCGGCGAATCGGCGCAGGGGAACGGGGGCTCAATTCGATCCGGATCGTCGGAAGGGCATTGTGTGGGTGATCCAAAGCTGCCTTCGAAGAGGCTACAGCGAAGGGTCGGCCTGGACTCGAACTGATCTCTTGCCGATAACTCCAATCGAAGGGCACGCGACCTGCAAGCATCGCCTGTTTTGCAGCAGGCTCCAAGGGCTCGTCCCGATAACCCTCACTCGGCCAAAGGACCAACATGAGCGATCGCTACGTGGATCTGAATCACCCCAAAGGTGTCAAAGAGCCCACGTCGTTCTTCATGGTCAACGCACTTCTCAAGTCGAGGCTGACCTTGGGGCTGGAGTCGAACAGCCCCTATTTCGACGAGGATGTCAACGTCTACCTCGCCGATCTGATGGTCAGCCTGGTCGATCCCGAGAGAATAGACGCGCGAGCGGAACTCGTAAGAGGGTGCGACACGGAGGTAGCCGCTCTGGCGGAGAGTGGGGGCGACCGCCACAGAGCCGCAACCTACCAGGCCAACGCCGACTCGATCGTTGTCCGTTTAGCCATCTTCGACGAAGGTGCGCGGACCGTGCGACCGCTCCGCTACTACGAACATGGGCCTGACTACTGGGTGGGGCGAGCGCGCATGTACTACATGTTCGCCGCCGACATGCTGAGGCGACTCGCGCGGCGCGACGCCGGCGTCGCGGAGATCGTGGGGAAGCTCGCTCAAGACCTGGACAAGTACACGCGCATCGTGCGGCATGCTTGCCGAGAGCATCTGGGGCTGACTCCAAGGCTCCGTGAAGGGGATCTCTTCCACCTGATGCGGCATGTGAATGCCATCGGCCACCGCGGAGACATCGCCCGAAAGCGGGACGACTTCCTCGATCTTTACTCCCTCTATCTGCGGACCGACGGGGGTGCTCCCGGCGTGAAGAGCCGCCTGAACAGCCTGATCTCGGAGCTCACCGAGCTCGATCCGGAGTTCCAGTGCGCTCCCATTCTTTGAGCGCGAAGTAGATCGAGGCCTGCCCCGAGGGTGATAGCTCATGCTCGTACTCGGTGAGCAGGTCCTTGGCACGCGCGATGGGAACCGCCAGTAGCGAGGCGGTCTCGCTCCCCTCCACGGCCGACTCCAAGCGTCCCGGAAGTACGCCGAAAGGCACCGAGATTTCGACGAGAAAGAGCAGCTCCGGCTTTCCGCCGGGTCGATGCCGCGCCAGGCCGAGAAGTCGGGTCTCTCGAAGCTCGGCCTGGACCAATCCGAACTCGTCGCGGATTTCCGACTCGATCGCGGCGAATGGATCGGGGCGTCCTTCGCGCCGGTGGACGGTGGGGTCGATGTGGCCTCCGCCGGTGTCGACGCTGCCCGGGCTTTCGTAGACCGACTCGCTCCTGCGGACGAGCACGAGCTGCCGATCCGACGTGACGATCACCGCGTTGACACCGATGCCGTCCGCGCGGGCGACCTTCGGCAAGCCGCCCGGCCACACCGATCCGCTCGTTCCCTGTAGATCCCTGTAGTCGGTGGTCGAGAGGAAGAGCGTGAGACGGCCCCCGGCGATTCGGTGACCATCGAGCCGACACAGGGGCCCCGCGAAGAGGCTCTGCTCGCGGCGACGAGCCTCCGCCTTGGCCGACCGCCAGTGTCGAGCGACCCGATCCTCGATCTCGACCGGCAGGCGATACGCTTCGTTGCTCCAGCGAACAGAA
>CAZFNT010000322.1:0-5294 GCA_964520315.1 uncultured Gemmatimonadota bacterium | reverse complement strand
CCAGACCGACAACCCGGAGCAGACGAGATCCACCAGGGCCAAAGGGCGGGCCCGGTCCACCAACAAGAAGACCCCCCAGGGGGGACGCACTGCGATCGTGCTGGCTCCGGATATCGATCAGCGCGAGGTCATCGACCATCATCACGGGAGTACTGTCGAGGGTGAGACGCGAAATGTGCGAACCGAGGCCGCCCGGATCGCTCGGGGGCGGTATCGCGAAGGTGGCCGAAGGGATCGAGGCGGCGGTCGAGGCGTTTTGCGCTTTGCTCTGATCGCCGATCTCGTCTCGCTGCTCGCGCTCGGTGGCTGTGGCGAAGAGACGATTCTGGACTATGCGGGGCGCGAATCCGAGGCGCCGGGAGAGGTTCTGATGACCGCTCTCGGCGACCATATGGGCCGGCTCCGTCGCGTTGGGATGTCGCTCGACGATTCTGGGGCGGCGCGGGGGGTCATGAGCGAAGATGTGGCGGCGATCGTGCGCTACTTGGAGCTCTCGAGGAAGATGAAGGGTGCCGGCCCTTTCCAGGCGAACCTCGACCGGAACATCGCCTAGGCCCGCTCCGTGCTCGATCCGAGCCTCGCTCCTTCCGATCGGGCCCGGGCGATCCTGCGCACCGAGCAGGCCTGCACGCGATGTCACACGAAATACTGGTAGCAGATCAGGGGGACGACCGATCTAGAAAACCTTGAACCGCATCGGCGACGATTCGGTGACCCCGCGGATTCAGGTGGTTGCCGTAGTGCTGGAAGACCGGCAGCCACGAGGGCTCGAGCGCCGGCCCGAGGTCCAGGTGGGCGATACCGAGCTTGACGCACAGTCCGCCGACTCTGTTTTGGTAGGGCTCGGCGGTCTCCGTCCCCTGACGCTGCCCTCGCGACGGAATGAAGCAGACACGGAGCTCGCCGCCTCTGATCCGCACCTCTTCGCTCAGTTCGGCGAGGATTCCCTCGGTCCTCGACAAATCGTGGGTGTCGCCGATCGCCTCGAGCGAAGAGAGCTCGGGCGGCGGATGGCCGCGTACCCAGAGACGATGTACGAGGTGTGAACGCAAGAGCAACACTTTTGCCTTGTCGATCGGACCGCGTTGGGGCGCGCGGCCGATAACGGGGGGGCGGCTCCAATCATCGACACGTGGGGGCGGCACACCGTGCAGCACAAGCCTGCCCTCCTCGACTTCGAACCAGGGTTTCGCTTTGTTGTTGCGCAGGGCGGAGTTGTTGTCAGGCACATCGTTGTCGCTGAAGAAGAGCAGGCAGAGGGCCAACTCCGTCTCGTGCCTCCATCGCCGAAGGGCGAGAAGCGATTGATCGGTTCCCCAGCCCCGATGGGCCAAGTTGTGGATGGAGTGGTCGGGGAGTCGATCGCGGAGCAAGTTCGCGAACATCTCGTGGAACTCGACCTCGTAGCCCCAGGTGTGGGAGTCCCCCAAGAGGACGATCGCCGGCCGATCATCGGGCTCGTGATCGATATCGCGATCACCGTGGGCATTGTGGCGCAAGCTCACTCGGGCGTTGCGGGTCACCAGGCGAACGCTGCCTTTCGGGACTCCGCTCCACCCCAGCTCCTCGTCGTAGCGGGTGAGGTTGCCGTGGGCGGTCGAGTTGATCTCGAAGAGCTCGATGTAGGGGGATGGGGCAAGGACGCGGCATCCGAGCTCGGCCAAAGCCAGTGCGACCAGTATCGATGCGAGCACCGCCCCCCCCGCGGGAGGATCGGAGGTCGCTGGACGCCCGAGCTCCGGTGTGGGGCGGGCATGCGATCGGGAGCTCTGGGCTGGTCCGCTGCGGCCAAAGTGGCTGATCGCCTCGGGCCACGATCCCGGCGCGATCGAGCGCTTCCTTGCCGGAGGCGCCGTGGGTACCTGGTTTCCGGCCCGGGGCCGCCTGGCTGCTCGGCGGCGCTGGATCGCGTTTGCCGCGGCGCCGAGAGGGATCGTGCACCTCGACGCGGGCGCGGTGGCGGCCCTGAGGGAGCGGGCCCGTTCCCTGCTCCCGGTCGGCGTTCGCGAGGTGGAGGGCGCCTTCTCCGCGGGTGATATCGTCGAGCTGCGCGGCCCCGCCGGGATTCTCGTGGGTCGAGGGATCATCGGGCACGACGCCGAGACCACGCGCCTTTGGTGTCGCGGGCGCCCTCCGGCCGAGCTTCGCAGCGGCCACGCGCTGATTCGGCGCGACGACCTGGTGTTGGAGGAGTCATGAGCGAAAGAGTGAGGGCGATCGCCGAAGGGGTGCGCGATGCGCAACGGAAGCTGGGCGCGGCGGGTGGATCGCGGCGGACCGAGGCGCTGCGCTCTCTGAGCCGCGTGCTGGCCGGAAGAGAGGCTGAGATCCTCGAGGCGAATCGGGTCGATCTGGCTGCCGCCGAGTCGAGCGATTTGGCTCCGCCGCTGGTGGCTCGCCTCGCCCTCGACGCAGGCAAGCTCGAGAGCCTGAGAGAGGGGGTGAGCTCACTCGCGGCGCGTTCCGACCCGATGGACGAAGTGTTGCGCGAGACCGAGCTCGACGAAGGATTGATTCTGCGGCAGGTGCCGAACCCCCTCGGTGTGTTGCTCATCATCTTCGAGAGCCGCCCCGATGCGGTCGTGCAGATCGGCGCTCTGGCCTTTCGATCGGGGAACGGAGTGTTGCTCAAAGGGGGGCGGGAAGCCGAGCGGACGAATGGGGTTCTGGTGAGCTGTCTTCGAGAGGCGCTCGTCGATGTGCAGCTCGATCCGAACGCGGTGGCCGGACTGGAGGGGCGCGAGGACGCGGCTGCGGCGCTGGATCTGCACGACCTGGTCGATGTCGTAATTCCGCGAGGGTCGGGTGAGTTGGTCGAGACGATTCGAAAGAGCACCCGTATCCCCGTGCTCGGTCATTCAGAGGGTGTGTGCCATCTCTATGTCGACGAAAAGGCGGACCCCGAGATGGCAGCGCGCCTCGCGGTCGACGGCAAGTGTGACTATCCATCCGCCTGCAATGCCACGGAAGCGTTGCTCATTCACCGGGACTTTCTTCCGCGGGTCGGAGCCTTGAGAGATGCCCTTGCGGAGACTGATGTCGAGCTACGGGCCGATGACACCTGCAGGCCGTATTTCCCAGATTCCATCCCCGCCACCGAAAACGACCGAGGTCGTGAATACGGCGACAAAATCGTGGCGCTCTTCGTCGTGGACGATGTCTGGCAGGCGATCCGAGAGATCCATCGGCACGGGAGCGGTCACACCGACGCGATCGTGACCGAAGATCTGGAGGCAGCGACGATTTTTCTGCGCGAGGTCGACTCCGCATCGGTATTTCACAATGCGAGCACTCGCTTCGCGGACGGCTATCGATTCGGTCTTGGAGCCGAGGTGGGCATCTCCACCGGCCGTATCCATGCGCGCGGTCCGGTCGGCGTCGAGGGGCTCTTGACGACCCGTTGGATTCTACGGGGTCGCGGGCATTGCGCGGCGGACTATGGCCCCGGAAGGCGCACGTTCAAGCATCGGCCGCGGAGCGTGTCGTGAGTCAGCATCGTTTTTTCGCCACCTCCCCAAAAGGGATGGAGGGACTCTTGGAGGGCGAAATCCGTCGCCTCGGTGGACGGTCGCCCAGGGTGCATCAGGTCTGGGAGATCCGGCGGGAGCGATGAGGATCGACGAGAAACCGGCCCGGGGCTTGCATGGTGCACGAGGGACGGCTGCTCTTCCGGGCCCGCCGCGCCGGGGTGGCGTAGGCCGCACGGGGACTGATCTGGTATCAGGGAGAGTCGAACGCGGGGTAGAAGGCCGACAATCGTGCATAATCCGCTGCTGCTCGTCGTCCCATGTCATTGAGTCGAACAAGGGCCTGTGATGGATCATCTCTTTGCCGACAACCCGGTCGAATCGCCGCTTCTGGGTGACGAAGATGGTGTCTTCGAAGCCCCAGGCCGCGAGCAGTCGAGCGGACCGAAACCGTGGGACCGAAGCACCGATGTCCTCGTCGTGGGTTTTGGAGGGGCGGGAGCGAGTGCCGCGCTGGAGGCGCTCTCAGAGGGGACCGAGGTACTGATCGTCGATCGCTTCGGCGGTGGAGGAGCCACCAAGTTGAGCGGTGGAGTCGTCTATCTGGGGGGCGGCACGGAGCTGCAGCTGCAGGCGGGGTACCAAGACACTCCCGAGGAGATGTTCAACTATGTTTCGCAAGAGGCGGGCAGCGTCGTCGGCTCCGAAACGATCCGGGCGTTCTGCGAGAGCAGTGTCTCGACCTTCGAGTGGTTGCGGAGGTTGGGCGTTCCCTTCCCGGCCCTAGGCGAGGCTCTGAAAACTTCGTACCCACCAGATGACTGCACCCTCTACTTCTCGGGCAACGAGCTCTCTCATCCTTATTCCCAGCTGGCTCAGCCCGCCCCTCGCGGTCACCGGGCACTGGGCAAGGGGCTCACGGGCAGATTGCTTTTCAAGTGTCTCGAACGCGAGGTCGCTCGCAGCGGGATTCCCGTGCTGCGGCGAACCAAGGCATCACGTCTGGTGGTGGATCGAATGGGCGCCGTGTTGGGGGTGGAGCTGCTCGAAATACCTGAACACCCTCTGGCTCGCGTCGTTCACCGGGCGCTTGCCGATCTGGTTTCCAACTGTGGCTCGATCAGCCGTAGCGCGGCCCGTGTCGGCCAGAGATTGCTGGCGCTCTTCGAGAAACGGTGGGGGCGGGTGGTTCATGTTCGGGCTCGCGGCGGCGTCGTTTTGTGCACCGGTGGATTCGTATTCAATCCACGGGCGGTCGCGAAGAGCGCTCCGGCCTATTCCTGTTGCAAGATGCGAATCGGAACTGCTGGCGACACCGGTTCCGGAATCGCGCTGGGGCTGAGCGCGGGCGCTGCTGTCGCGAAGCTGGAGCGGTGTTGCGGTTTTCGCTTCATCAACCCACCCTCGGCCTTGGTGGGCGGCGTGCTGGTCGGCCCGGAGGGCGATCGCGTCTGCAACGAGGAGCTCTACGGCGCGACTCTGTGCGAGAAGCTGGTGGCCGAACACGGAGGAAAGGGGTATCTGGTTCTCGATTCGGTGGCCCTTCGCGCCGCGCGGCGGCAGCTAGGCCGGGAGCCGATGGGTCTCTTCCAGTTGCTCTTCGGCTCGGTCAACGTATTCCTGAATCGCAAGAAGGGGAGATCGCTCGAGGCACTCGCCCTGAAACTGGGCATCAACTCTCGCAACCTCGTAGACGCCATCGAGGACTACAACGCGGGAATCGATCGGGGCGCCGACTCCGAGGGAAAAGCGGATCGGTATCTGAGAAAGATCGGGTCGCCTCCGTTCTATGGCATCGATTGCTCGGTGGGGAGCGCGCTCTTTCCG
>CAZFNT010000321.1:1871-5300 GCA_964520315.1 uncultured Gemmatimonadota bacterium | reverse complement strand
AGATTCCGCCCCTCTTCGAGAGGGAGCAGATGGCCGAGTTTGTCGCGCTTCGTTTGAAGGTAGCGACGATTCGCGTCGGTGACGAGCGGGCCGATCGAAACGCGATCGGTGATGACGAGCCCATGACCGGAGATCCCCACGATCTTCTTCGGATTGTTGGTCAGGAGTCGGATGGTCGTGAGCCCCAGATCGGCGAGAATCTGCGCCCCGATCCCGTAGTCGCGCAGATCCGCCTTGAAACCCAGCTTGTGATTCGCCTCGACTGTGTCGTACCCATCGTCCTGCAGACAGTAAGCGCGCAGCTTGTTCTCGAGGCCGATGCCGCGCCCCTCCTGGTTCATGTACAGGAAGACCCCTTTCCCCTCTCGCTCGATGGCGGCCAGCGCGGCGTCGCGTTGCAGCCCGCAATCGCAACGAAGGCTGCCGAAGACATCGCCGGTCAGGCATGAGGAGTGCACACGCACCAGCACGTCGGGCTGGTTGCGCACATCGCCCTTCACGAGCGCGATATGTTTTTGAGTCGTATCGTAGGTCGCCTCGTACAAGTGCAGAGAAAAGGCACCATAGCGAGTGGGAAGGGCGGGAGCCACCACGTCGCGCACGAGCTTCTCGGAGCGTTTGCGGAACGCGATGATGTCTTTGATCGTGACCATGGAGAGCCCGTGCTCCTGGGCCACCACCGCCAGATCCAGCGCCCGCGCCATCTCCCCATCGTCCTTCATGATCTCGCAGATCACGCCGGCAGGTTCCAACCCGGCCAACCGCGCCAGGTCGACTGCGGCTTCGGTATGGCCCGCCCGTTTGAGCACTCCACCGCGTTCGGCCCGCAGGGGATGGATATGGCCCGGACGCGCCAAGTCGGTCGACCTGGTCTCGGGATCGACCAAAAGCCCGAGCGTGCGCGCGCGATCGGTCGCGCTGATCCCGGTGGTCACGCCCGATCGCGCGTCGACCGAAACGGTAAACGCCGTACCGAGCGAGGTGCTGTTGCGCGATTCCTCGACCTGCAAAGGCAGATCGAGCGCGTCGCAACGCTCCCAGGTCAGCGGCGCGCAGATCAGCCCCCGCCCGTGCTTCGCCATGAAGTTCACCGACTCCGCCGTCGCCTTGACCGCGGCCATGACGAAATCCCCTTCATTCTCGCGATCCTCGTCGTCGACGACGATGAGCATCTCGCCCGCGCGGATCTTCTCTATGGCGTTCTCGATGGTGTCGAAGACCGGGCCGGGCGACATGGGAAGGACCTTCTCGGGCGAACGATTGTCTGGTGGAGGAAAAGCCTGGAACCTGGGATGCTAGCATACGCCATGCGGCGTATTCCGATCACGCTTCTGACCGGCTTCTTGGGGAGCGGGAAGACCACACTCCTCAACCGTCTGTTGGCGTCGAATCACGACGAGCGGATCGCGATCGTGGTCAACGAGTTCGGAGATGTGTCGATCGACGGCTCCCTGGTCGTAGGCACTTCCGAAGACCTGATCGAGCTCCAAAACGGCTGCATCTGCTGCACGATCCGCGGCGACATGCGAGAGACCGTGGCCCGGCTGCTGGAGCGTCGGGCCCGCCGATTCTGGAGGCGTATCCGATTCGACCGAATAGTGATCGAGGCCAGCGGCGTGGCCTCCCCGGGGCCGGTGGTTCAGACCTTCCTCGCCGACCCGGAGCTCTCGGAGCGCACCCGCGTCGACGGCGTCATAGCCCTCGCCCACGCCGGCCACGTAAAGGAGCAGCTCTCCTCCCATCCCCAAGCCTGCCAACAGATCGGCTACGCCGACACGATCCTGCTCAACCACTGCGATCGCACCGGTGAAGCCGGCCGGCACGAGGCCGAGTCGGCCTTGCGTCGAATGAACCCTCTGGCATCGATCGTCCGCACCGAGCACGCCGAGCTACCCATCGATCAGGTCCTCCAGGTCGACACGACCGATCCGGGTCGCTGGAAGCTGGATCTTCCCGATAGCGGCGCCCCCCACGGCCACACCGAGGGCATGTCGGCACTCACCCTCCGCACCCAGCGCACCCTCGACATCCACCGCCTGCGCATCTGGCTTCAATTCGTCGGCCAGCGCCGCACATGGGAGCTGATGCGCCTCAAAGGCATCGTCCGCTGCCGCGACCACGGGCCCCGCGTCGTCATCCAGGGCATCTATCAGTGGATGGAGCTGCGCCCCGAGATGGGTGAAGCACCCGACGAGTCGCTGCTCGTGCTGATCGGCCGCGACCTCGATCATGTCGAGCTTCGGCGGGGGTGGGAGGCGGTGACGGGGGGGCCGTAGGCCGATCGAGAGCTTGCGATGCTGAGGTCCCCCGACGCAGCTTCAATATCTCAACGACGTAACAGATAGCGAGCAGCCCTTCGACGGTTGAAGGGATCGGGGCCAGGTTGCTAACGTGCGTGGTTCGCTCATCCGATCCAGGCTCCAACCTAAGGCCGCACGCCCATGAACAGCCACATCTTCCGCGAGTACGACATCCGCGGCATTGCCGAAACCGACTTGAGCAACGATGTCGCGCGCGCGATCGGTCGCTCGTACGGCTCGGTGGTTCGGGGCGGCCGGGAGCACGCACGAGTCGCCCTCGGCCGCGACGGGCGCCTCTCTTCGCCACGGCTCTCCGGGGCAATGACCGAGGGAATCAACGCAGCGGGGGTCGATGTCGTCGATATCGGGCTTGTCCCCACTCCCTGTCTCTACCATACGATCCATCACCTCGGGGCAGACGGGGGCGTGATGGTGACCGGAAGCCACAATCCGGGCCACATGAACGGATTCAAGCTCTCGAAAGGCACGGCCTCGATCCACGGCGCGGCGATCTCCGATCTGGAGCGGCGGATCCGGGAATCGGAGCTCGCCTCGGGCGCCGGGAAGCGAGAAGAGATCGACGGCCTCACCCCCTACCTCGCGGCGCTAGCGAGCCGAATCGAGCTCGCGCGCCCGCTGAAGATCGTGCTCGACGCGGGGAACGGTTCGGGCGGACCCGCGGCGGAGGAGTTTCTCCGTGGGCTCGGTGTCGATCTCGTGCCGCTCTACTGCGAGCCCGACGGCGACTTCCCGAACCATCCCGCCGATCCAACCGTGCTCTCCAATCTCGACGACCTGATCCGCACGGTGCGCGAAACCGGTGCCGATCTCGGAATCGGGCTCGACGGCGACGCCGATCGGGTCGGCGTGGTCGACAACCTCGGCCGCGTGCTCTGGGGGGACCGGCTCCTGGCCCTTTTCGCGCGAGAGCTGCTCGGCGGCGCGCATCCCGGCGCACCGATCATCTTCGAGGTGAAATGCTCTCAGGCCTTGGTCGAAGATATCGAGCGACACGGCGGCCGGCCGATCATGTGGAAGACAGGGCATTCCCTGATCAAATCGAAGATGAAAGAGACAGCCGCTCCCCTCGCCGGCGAGATGAGCGGCCATATGTTCTTCGCGGATGAGT
>CAZFNT010000321.1:0-1861 GCA_964520315.1 uncultured Gemmatimonadota bacterium | reverse complement strand
CGGCTATGACGACGGCATCTACGCGGCCGGGCGGATCGCTCGCATCCTCGCCTCCGATCCCCGCCCCCTTTCCGAGATCGCGGATACTGTCCCCGACTATCCCGGCACGACCGAGCTCCGGGTGGACTGCGCCGATTCCCGCAAGTTCGCGGTCGTGGACGAGGCGCTCGAGCACTTCCGTTCCGACCACGAGGTCGTCGATATCGACGGTGCACGGATCCTATTCGGAGACGGCTGGGGATTGGTGCGCGCCTCGAACACGCAGCCGGTTCTCGTTCTGCGCTTCGAAGCGCGGAGCGACAACCGGATGCGCGAAATCGCGACCGAAGTGCTCTCTTTCTTGGGCGAGCTGGACGGCGTGGACGTTTCGTCGGTCGAGCTCTGATCCATCCAGGCCAACAGGGTGCGGTACCCCGTGCCCGGAATCCAAACCATATGCCTCCCTATGATCTGATCGAGACGACCGAAGGCGTGGGGCAGCTCGCCGAGACCCTGAGCGAAGCTGAAGTCATCGCCGTCGATACCGAGGCAGACAGCCTCTACTCGTACTTCGACAAGGTCTGCCTCTTCCAATTTTCGGCGGAGGGTCGAGACTATATTGTCGATCCACTGAGCTGCGACGGGATCGGCCAGCTCGCTCCGATCTTCTCCAGCGCCAATCATGAAGTGATATTCCACGCGGCGGAGTACGACGTGCTCTGC
This sequence comes from uncultured Gemmatimonadota bacterium, assembly GCA_964520315.1. Taxonomy (GTDB): domain Bacteria. The sequence continues at coordinate 1,159 of CAZFNT010000321.1, read as the reverse complement.
CTCAAGCGTGACTACAGTTTCGAGTTCAGCAAGCTCTTCGACACGATGACCGCGAGCTTACTGCTCGGCTACGAGAGGATCGGACTGAGCGATCTGCTCCAGCAGCATTTCGACGTGGAGCTCGACAAGCGCTTTCAGCGGGCGCACTGGTCTCAACGCCCTCTGCCGGAGCCGATGCTCGAGTACGCCCGGCTCGACACCCACTACCTCTGCGAGCTCCGGGATATCCTCATCGGCGAGTTGGAGCAGGCCGGGCGGCTCGCCTGGGCGAAAGAGGAGTTCGCCCTCATCGCCCAGAAAGAGTGGCCGGCCAGGCGCTTCGATCCCGACGACTTCCGCCGCATCAAGGGTGCCGGACGGCTCAGCCCTCGGGAACAGGCGGTGCTGAAGGAGCTCTTCACACTGCGCGAAGAGAGAGCCAGAGCCCTGGATCGTCCGCCCTTCAAGGTGCTCGGGAATCTGACCCTCATCGACATCGCCCGGGCACGACCACGCGACGAGAAGGCGTTGCTGAACATCCGAGGGGTCTCACACTACGTTCTGCGCCGTCTGGGGAAGTCCTTGCTCGCCGCTATCGCGCGCGGAGAAGCCGCCGAACCGCCCGAGCGGCCTCGATCGAAGCGCTCCGGGGCCAGGTACGATCCGAATCTAAAGACCAAGGTGAAATCGCTGAAGCAGTGGCGAAAGAAACACTCTGAACCTTATGGTATACAACCACATGTGCTCATACCGAACGCGGTGCTGGATCACATAGCCGGGCACGGCCCGCTGACCCCCGATGAGCTCTTGGCGGTGAATGAGATGCGCTCCTGGTCGTTCGCTGAGATAGGCTGCGAGCTCGCCGAGTTCTCGAAGAAGATGGCATCGTGACGGGGGTCGAGTTCTTCCGCCATGAGCTGGGTGAGGCTGAGCTCGATTCGTTGCGGGAGGCGCTGAAGGGCAAGTTCCTCACTACCGGTCCGATGACGCAGCGCTTCGAGGAGCGTTTCGCGGCCTATCTGGGTGTGCCCCACGCGGTCGGTGTCACGAGCTGCACGGCGGCGATGCACCTCGCCCTCTTGGCGCGAGAGATCGGTCCCGGCGACGAGGTGATCACCACCCCCCTGACCTTCATGGCGACACCGAACGCCATTCTGCACGCGGGCGCTACACCGGTCTT
>CAZFNT010000320.1:0-5314 GCA_964520315.1 uncultured Gemmatimonadota bacterium | reverse complement strand
GTCGCTGTACTGTTTCAGGTACTCTTGAAATGCGGCGACCGGTTTGTCGAAGTGGAACTCCTTGAGAATCACGTGGTTCACGGCCATCCACCAGGCGCCGTCCTGGCCGGCATTGACACGCAGCCAGGTGTCGGCGTACTTGGAGACCTGGCTGAAGTCGGGCGAGAACACGTACATCTTCGTGCCGTTGTGGCGCGCCTCGGCCGCGAAGTGACAGTCCGGTGTGCGGGTCATGTTGAGATTCGAGCCCATGACCGCGAGCAGCTTCGCGTTGTACCAATCCGCGGACTCGTTCACATCGGTCTGCTCCCCCCATGTCTCGGGCGAAGCCGAGGGAAGGTCACAGTACCAATCGTAGAAAGATAGAGCGACGCCACCCATCAACTGCAACATTCGGGCGCCCGACGCGTAACTGATCATCGACATCGCGGGGATCGGCGAGAAGCCCGCTATGCGGTCCGGCCCGTGGGTCTTGATCGTGTGGATCATCGAAGCGGAGATCAGATCGAGCGCTTCGTCCCAATTCGCGCGCCGGAATCCGCCCTTGCCCCGGGCTCTGTGCCACCGCGCTCTGGCGCTCTCATCGTCTACGAGCGACCGCCACGCTTCGACAGGATCTTCGTGCGCGGCTCGAGCCGAGCGCCATAGATCCATCAAGGCACCGCGAACGTAGGGGTACTTCACTCGCAAGGGGCTGTAGAGGTACCAGGAGTAAGAGATCCCGCGCTGGCAGCCGCGTGGCTCGTACGGTGGAATCTCCGGATCGATCTCGGGGTAATCGAGGCCCTGCATCTCCCATGTGACGATTCCGTCCTTTACGTGGATCTGCCACGTGCAGCCACCGGTGCAGTTCACTCCATGCGTGCTACGCACGGTCTTGTCGTACTGCCAACGGTTCCGGTAGAACTCCTCCCACGATCGCGCGTGAGGATCGACGTTGTCTTGGATCCAGAGTTTGTCGCTCATTGTTACTTCGCCTCCACTCGGTCGGAGCTTGCCGCGACGAGTGCCTTGCGCACTCCGGTGAAGCGCCCCTTCCACAGCCCGTCGAAAACCATCAGGGCGGCGGCCGTGCCCGCGAGTCCGAGAAGGATGAAGATCAGCGTGGCCGCTTGGCTGCTCTCGGGTGGGTTTTGTGCGATATCCGCGAAGTAGGCGAGGAGAGGAAGAATCTCCTTGTCGCCATCAAGGGGGTGCGGAGCGAAAAGCGCCTGCATCGTGCTCGTCGCCGGCGCGGCGAGCCAGGTTCCGAGACCTTTTCGTCCGTTCAGACGACCGTAGACATCGCTGAGCTCCGGCCCTAGGCCCCCGCCGGCAAGCACTCCGATGCCGCTGACCGAGTGGCAAGAAACACAGGCCGCTCCGCCGTTTTCGAGCGGTGCGAGCCCCAAGAAGATCTCTCGCCCCAATCGCACATCATCTTCGGTAAAGGGGCGATCGCTCATCTGTATGCCCGCGAACTTCGACTTCTCGAGCAACGACTCGGCTTCGATGAGATCGAGGAGCGCCTTCGCTCGATCCAGGGTCATCCCGGGAGCCGCCGGCATAACGACCCCTCGAGCTTCGTTGCGGAGCTTGAGGGCGTACGCGTCGCCGCTGTCGATGACAGTCGCAGGCTCGACGATGAATCGCGCCAACCAGGCCCGGTCCCTGCGCTGCGATACGCCCTTCAGATCGGGACCGGTCAGGCGACCGCCGCCGATCGTATGGCAGCTCATGCAATGGGCTTCGAAATCGGAAGCAGGCTCCTCGGCCCTCGCATCGGACACGGTCGGCATCGCCATCACGAGCAATGCGGGAGCTGCCCGTCGAATGGCCGTCGCGACTCGCTGGATTCTCATTCGAATCTCCTCATTCGATCTGCGTCTTCTTGATATGTGACGCACTTCGAAGCTATTCGATCGGACTCGATGGAATCAACATCACCAGACCCGCCCCAAGCACCGCTCGCCCATCGAAAACTATGTCGGGTGCATACTCGAAGCTGCGCTTCCCTTGATCAGGCGCGACAGGACCGCGCGCAGTGGAGTAGAAGCCGTGCATACGCGAATATGCACCCGAGAGGATACGAGGCGATGCGCCCTTCGGGAAAAACGCGGCCTTTCTCTACCGATCCTCGACGAATTCGTTGCGATCGAGGTCGAGCGTGCGCATGATTCGCTGGAAGGCCGCGCGCGTGAGTCCGCACAGCTCCGCGGCGCGGGTGACGTTGCCGCCCGTAACCCTCAATGAACGCTCGACTATACGGCGCTGGAAAGCCAGCAAGACCTGCTGTTTTCCATCTTCGTAGGAGAGCCCCTCCAGCTCGACCGCGGACCAGGGGTCGTTCTCATCGCTCAGGCGCAGATGCCGCGCTCGGATCGTCTCGCCTCTTGCCAAGACCAGGGCGCGTTGGATGCTGTTCTCGAGCTCTCGCACGTTTCCAGGCCACTGGTGGGCGCGGAGCGCATCGAGCGCCCCTTCGCTCAAGTCCTCCGCGCTCCGGGCATCGGGGCCGGCGTCGGCGGAGTACAGGGCGAGGAAGTGGTCGGCGAGGGGAACGATGTCGTCGGGTCGTTCCCTGAGTGAAGGTACATCGAGTGTCACCACGCGCAGGCGGAAGTAGAGATCCTTGCGAAACGCCTTCTCGGCGATCCGTTCATGCATGCCCTGATCGGTGGCGGCCACGATTCTGAATTCGACAGACTCCGGCGTAGTCGAGCCGAGAGGAATCACGCATCGCTCCTGCATAGCCCGCAGCAGCTTCCCCTGCGCGAGCGGGGGCAGTGACGTGATTCCGTCGAGATAAACCGTACCTCCCTTGGCCTGGGCCAGGACCCCCTCCCGTTCGTCACCCGCGCCCGGGATGGCCCCGGCGACATGCCCGAAAAGCTCCGATTCGACCGACGATTCGCCAAGTGCCGCCAGGCGAACATGCGCGAAAGGCAGCGAAGGATCGCGGCTGCTTTCATGAACAACTCTCGCTACGAGGGACTTGCCGGTTCCGCTCTCGCCGCGAATGAGAACCGGCATATTGGTGGGCCCGATTTGCCGAGCGAGCTCCAGAACCTCTACCATGCGCGAATCCCGTGCGACGATGCAAGAGGGGCGACCCGTCCCGACCGTTCGCATGCGACGCACCCTTTCTTCGATAAGTGCGTCGCAGCCGTGTCGCTCGACCTCATCGAGGATCTCGCGGTTGTCGAAAGGCTTGGTGATGAAGTGCGCGGCACCGCGCCGCATCGCTTCCACCGCCAGCTCTATCGTTCCGTACCCAGTGATCATCAGCACCCTGATCTCGGGTCGATCGCGGCGCACCCGCGCGAGCAGTTCCATGCCACCCACCTCGCCCATCGCCATGTCGGAAAGCAGGAGATGAGGCGTCCAATCCCGCAACACTTCAATGGCCATCTCGGCGCCGGCCGCCTCTCGAACCTCCGCTCCGAGGCTCTTGACCAGCAGTCGCAACCCCAGGCGTACATCCGCCTCGTCGTCGACGATGAGCACACGAAGTTGCTCGAATCCTCTGTTCACCGAACACTCTTCGAGTCGGCTCATAGCGCCTGATCCTCCGCCAACGCTCGGGGAACAAGCAATTCGAACATCGTCCCCTCTTCTATCGATGCGAGTGTGAGTCTACCACCTTGCGCCGAGGCGATCCTGCGCGAGGTCGGCAACCCCAGCCCGGTTCCTTCCCCGGCCGGTTTCGTGGTGAAGAAGGGCTCGAAAACATGATCTCGCAATCTCTCGGGTATCCCCGGCCCGTTATCGCTCACCCGCATCAAGACTCCGTCGGTTCCGTCCGCGATCTCGATCCTCACAACGCCCTCTTTCGTCTCCGCGAGAGCTTGTATCGCATTCATCACCAGGTTGACGAGCGCCTGCCTGATCTGCAGCTCGTCGCCATGGGCGATTCCGGCCCCCGCCCCCGCCTCGACGAGCAACACTGTCCCCCCCCTCTCGGCCACGGGTCGCAGAAGCTCGACCACGTCCTCGACCAGATCTCGGGGGTCGAAATGCGCCTTTTCGAACGCAGATGTGGTCGCCATGTCGAGAAGCGAGCGTATCGTTCTCTTGCAGCTCAGAGTGTTCCTGTGAACGATCTCGGCGTGCGCGCGGAGCGGAGAGGCCGTCTCGAGCCCGTCGATGAGCATCTGGCTGAACATCGAAATCGCCGCGAGCGGATTGTTCATCTCGTGGGCCATCACCGCCGCCACTTCCCCGAGGACAGACATCCGCTCCTGATGCGATTGCTGCTCCGCCTGTCGCAACCTCTCGGTGACATCGCGACTGACGAAAATCCTACCGATCTCGTTCCCTTCCGGATCGTTGAGCGATGTCGCCTGAACGTCGAAAACGCTCGCACCGATTGTCACGACACAGCCCTTGGCCGGCCGTGCGAAGTGCGCCAGGCAGTCGAGGCAGCTCCCTTCGCTCCTATCCCCTCGCCGACACTCCCCGGCGACCGCCGCGCCGTGGCGCCGCCCCAGCTCGGTGAGCACTTCCCGAGCCGCCGCATTGGCGAGTGTCACTCGACTCTGTCCATCGATGATGAAGAGCCCGTCCTCCATCGAGTGAATCACCGTATTCAAACGATCTCGCTCGAATCGAACCTCGGTCTCTCGGTACTCGAGGTCCTGAGCCACCCTCGCCAGGCGATGTGTTCTCTCCTGGATCGCATCCGCCATCACATCGAAGGCTTGAGAGAGGTGTCCGACTTCATCGTTCGATCGATAGCCGACTCGGGCCGAGAAATCGCCCTCGGTGATTCGGCGCGCGGCGCTTTCGAGCTCGGCCAGGGGCTTCAGCAGGAACTGTCGCGAAGGAAGGAGCAGAAGCGCCACCAATACGACCAACGTGATGCCAACATAGATAAACGTCGAAACCAGGGTGCGGATCGGCAGGGAGAGAGCTCTTGGATCGACGGAAAGATCGACGGTCCATCCCGTGCGGGCGTTGGTGCTCGAGAACGCCAAGTCCAGGCCGGCATCCGTAGTCCACGGCTGGGGGCCTGCCGCTCCTCCCGCGTCGTCGGGAATCAATGGCAGGCGATAGCCGTTCGGAGCACTGAGCCCAAGGCGAATCCCTTCGAGCGGCGAGCCCGCCAGGCTTTCCCGCAGGCGATCCGCCCAGAGGTCGGCCCGCACCACGATCTGCAAGAAACCCAGCCGGCGCGTGCCATCGATCGCGGTCAGCGGTGTGGAGAGCACGAAGCTCGGGTAAGGAAAATCACCGTCTGGCGGAGCCAAAGGGCCATACCAGAAGCCGTCACGGCTGAACCCGGTCGGTGGGCCCGCACTCCGCCCGTAGGCCCGAACCACCTCCTCGCCCCCCC
>CAZFNT010000319.1:0-5314 GCA_964520315.1 uncultured Gemmatimonadota bacterium | reverse complement strand
CGAGCGGGATGAAAGTGAGAGAGATCAGGAGCGAGGAGACGACGGCCAGACAGATCGGCAATGCCGCCGCACCCGCTTGGATGGTCAGCTCGCTCCGCTCCAAAACGAGCAGCCAGGACCAAACGATTACTGTCGTCGCCGTGGCGGCAAGAACCGCGAGCGACACCTGTCGCGCACCGAGGCGAGCCGCTTGTCGCGGGTTGTGCTCGAGGTCCTCCAGGCGATGGATGTTCTCAATGACGACGACCGCATTGTCCACCATCATGCCGACACCGAGGGCCAATCCGAGCATGCTGAGTACGTTCAAGGTCTTGCCGAGCAGAAACATGCCTGCACAGGTGACCAAAAGCGAGAAGGGTATCGCGGTGGCCACCAGCAGGGTCGTGCGGGCACTGCGCAAGAAGGCGTAGAGCATGAGCACGGCGAGCACTCCGCCCAAGAGACCGGCGTTTCTCAGGCCTGTGATCGCCGCGCGGATCTCCTCGCCCTGGTTCTCCCATACCAACAGCTTGACGCCGGAGAGTTTGGGATCGTTCTCGATCTCCTCGATACGCTCCATCACGCGATCGACCGTAGCGACGGTGTTCGCGGTCGGCTCGCGATACACGCCGATTCCGATCGCGAAATTGCGGTCGAGATGGCGCCCGTAGGAGAGCCGTGGCTCACGGAGCTCCACATTGGCGACGTCGCCCACCCGCAGCTTCGTGCCGGGCAGGCGCAGCTCCTTGATCTGCTCGACACCTTCAATACGGGACTCGGAACGTACATCGTAACGGAGCAGATCTCCCCGCAGAGCGCCCAGGTCGAGATCGAAGGCGGCGGCATCTACGGCGCTGATGATCGCGGCAGGCCGCACACCGTGGCGTGCGAGCGCGTCGAGGTCGAGATCGATTCGTATCTGCCGCGGCTCGACCCCGTAGAGATCGACCCGAGCGACGCCGCGAATCCGCTCTAGCGGGCGCTTGATCCTGCGATCGAGCAGATCCCAAGATTCCGAGAGATCGCGATCAGCGGAGATCCTCCCCTCGATGATCGCGCCTCCACCGGGTCCCGAGATCTCGCCCTCGACGTCAATGTGGTCCACGTCGTCTGGAAGTTGGAGGCGGGCGCGCTCCACTGCCGCGCGGACGTCGATCTTCTTTGTTTCGATGTCGGTGGACCAGTCGAATTGCGCCTCCATCCAGACATGCCCGCCGCGGGTCCAAGAGCGGATGGTCTCGAGCCCGGGAACCGTCGCCAGCTCCTCTTCGATCGGCAGCTCGACTTCGCGCAGCGCTTCGAGCGGATGGCTCCCTGGGAACGTGACGTCGATATCGACCTTGGGACCGGCGACGAGAGGGAAGAAGTCGAGCGGCAAGAGAAATGCACTGACGGTGCCCAGGACCATTAGACAGACCAGGATCATTAGTGTCGCTACAGGCCGATCGATCGGAAGATCGCTGAATCTCATCGTTCGATCGGCTCGGGCGTTTCGCGAAGCGATCTCGCTCCTAGGACACGGTAGAGACATGGCGTGACTATGAGCGTGAGAAGTGTCGCCCCGAGCAATCCGCCGATGACGGTCAGAGCGAGGGGCGCACGCAGCTCACTGCCCGCGCCTAAACCGAGCGCCATCGGAAGCAGCGCGAGCACCGTCGTGGTGGTTGTCATCAGAATCGGACGAAAACGCTCGCTTCCGGCGCCTACGATCGCTGCGCCGAGCTCCTCGCCCTCGCGCCGCCGGCGGTTGATCGCATCGACCAGAATGATGGCGTTGTTGACAACGATTCCCGCGAGCATCACCGTGCCGATCAGCACGAGCACACTGATCGGGAGATTGCCCAGATGGAGTGCCGCCACGACACCGATGATCCCAAGGGGTACGGCGAGCAGGATCACGAGAGGGTGGACCAGCGATTCGAACTGCACGGCCATGACTACATATACGAGGAAGACCGCCAGCGCGAGAGTGAGCTTCAAGCTGTCGAAGGAACGAGCCAGCTCCCGATCCTGGCCCGCTAGCTCCGCGACCGCATCGCCGGGCAGGGAGAGGGAGGCCAACCTGTCGCGCACGCGATCGAGGATTGCGCCCAGATCGGCCACCGAGGCGCGAGCGCTGATCTCGGTGGCCCGGGCGCCGCCGACCCTGTGGATCGCCGCGGGTCCGCGCTCCATCGTGATATCGGCCAGCGCCGCGATCGGCACCGAGCTTCCATCCGGAAGGCGGACCCTCAGCCGCTCAACGCCGTCCGCGCGCGACCGGAAGCGCTCGGCGGCGCGCACGCGAATGTCGACCCTCTCCTCCTCTTCACGAAACTTGCCAACCAGCTCGCCCCCAAGCTGCGCGCGCAGAGTTCGGCTGATCGCCTCTCCCTGCATTCCGAGTGCCCCTGTGCGCTCTCGGCTCAAAGCGACGAGGATCTCGGGATTCCCGGGTTCCGCGTTCGACGCGACGTCCCGCAGAAAGGGCAATCCGCGAAGCGTGCCGAGCACCGCCGCCGAGGCCGAATCGAGCTGATCCAGGTCGTCGGCAAACACACGCACTTCGACTGGGGATCCCAGTGTCAGCACCGAAGGCAGAGCGAGCTCGACGTCGATTTTGGGGAAGAGCGAGAGGACTTGACGCACGCGCTCCATCGCGTCGGCTTCCTCCTCGATCGATGCGGCTCCTTCGGAGAGAATGAAGTCGATCTGAGCCAGGTTCTCCCCTTCCGCACGGCGGCCAGATGCCGTCGACGGCAACCTCCCGATCGACGAGAAGATCCGCTCGAAGCGGCTGTCGCCCAAGAGAATCGATTCGATTCGCGCCACGATCGCATTGCTGCTCTCGATCGGAGTGCCCTCCGGCAGTCTCAGCCGAAAAGCGAAGGTTCCCTGGCTCAGATCGGGAACGAGTTGAGTGCCGAGACCGCCGATCGCGGCCAGAGAAAGGGCAAAGGAGATAAGGGTGAAGAGAATTACGCCAGCGCGCCGCCGCAGTGCGGGACGCAGCAGCTTGGTGTAAGCGACCTCCAACGCTTCCACCGCCCGAGCCGCCGGCCACGAGAGTAGCTCGAACACCCTGAGCAACACCCATACGCCACAGCCCACCAACGCATAGGCCACAGAGAGCACCAGGCGAAGCGGAAGCAACAGAAGCGTCAGAATCCGGCTCACCAGATGACGCCCGTCGCCGATCGGAGGAAGGAGCAGGGGACCAACGCGAAGCGTCCAGGGCAGGTTGTCGGATCGGTCTCCGTCCCAGGGAAATAGTGTTGTCTGATCCGATGCGCCTTGGGTTCGCCCCCAGGCGACGAGGGATGGGATAAGTGTTAACGACACGAGCAATGATGCGGCCAGCGATACACATACAGTGACAGCCAGATCGTAGAAGAGCTGACCAGCGACTCCCGGCACGAATACGATCGGCAAAAAGACGCATAGTGTCGTGAGCGTAGCCGCGGTGACTGCTCCCGCCACTTCTCGCGCGCCTCTCGCGGCGGCTTGGGCGCGATCGATCCCCGAACGTCGGTGGCGATCGATCGCCTCGATCACGACGATCGAGTTGTCCACGAGCATCCCGAGCCCCAGAGCCAACCCGCCCAGCGACATGATATTGAGCGTCACACCGGCACGGCGCATCAAGAGAAACGCGGCCAGCACAGAAATCGGAATGGTCAACCCAACGATGCTCGTGGCGCCGATGTCGCGCAGGAAGAAGTACAGAACACCGATCGCGATCGCTCCACCAAGTAGAGCCGCGAACCACACCTGAGCGATCGCATCGGATATGTAGAGTGACTGGTCACTGAGCAGCGTCAGCTCCAAGTCGTCGGGTAACTCGCCTCGAAGCGTGACGAGTTCGGAGCGAATCGCCTCGGAGACACGAACGGTGTTCGTCGAGCCTTCGCGGTGCAGCGCCAGCTCCACGATCTCTTCCCCCTGGCTCCGAGTGATCACCCTTCGATCCCGATACCCTCGGCGCACGACGGCGACATCTTCGACACGAACACGACCGCGATCATTGTCGCGTACGATCGTTCGCCGAATCTTGGCGATGTCGTCGAACTCATGAAGGGTGCGAACCAGAAAGACCGCTCCGAAATCCTTGACGGAGCCGCCTGGTATGTTCACGTTTTCCGACCGAATGGCCGCCGCCAAATCGTCGAGCGTCAACCCCATTTCCGCGAGTCGGTCCAGATCCGCTTCGACTTGAATCTCGGGCTCGATCCCTCCGCGCACTTTTGCCGCGGCGACCCCCCGCGTCGCTTCGAATCGCGGTTTGAGCCACCGCTTGGCGAGCTGCCACAGCTCATCGAGCGGCCTCTTGCCCCCGAGTGCCAGACGGACCACTGGATCCAGAGCGGGATCGAATCGGAGCACACGCGGCATCTCGGATTCGCGCGGAAGGCGCACCGTTCCCAACTTCTCTCGCACATCGAGAGCGGCGAAGTCGATCGCCTCGGTCCATTCGAACGCGAGCGTGACCTCCGAGAGGCCCGCCCGCGAGGTCGAACGCATATCGCGCACGCCGGGAATCACGCCGACCGCCTCTTCGATCGGGCGAGTGACGAGGCGCTCCACCGAGATCGGGGCCGCGTCGGGGTACGCGGTCTGAACGGTCAGGGTCGGATACGAGAGGTCGGGGAGAAGCTCCACCGGGAGCTGCTCCACCGAGATGAACCCGAACACGGCGATCGCCAGAGTCGCCATGAGAATCGAGACGGGGCGGCGAACAGAGAGCTCAGGCAGATTCACGCGCGGGCTCCTCTCCCTCCTCTCCGGTCGTGGGCTCGACAAGGGCATCGTCGTCGATGACGCGTACCCGGGCTCCCTCGGTAAGCGCTGAGGCACCGAGCACAACGATCGATTGCCCCTGCTCCAATGCGCCGCCTTCATTCACCGCGAGCACTTCTATCCTGTCCCCCTCTTCGAAACCGAGCGCCACGTCGAGCTGCTCGACCCCTTCACCGCTCTCGTCCAGCCGATAGAGATTCCACCGACTGCCGTTCGCGACGAGCGCCGAGCGCGGCACCACGAGTCCATCGGCGTGGGTTTCGGTGACGATCTCGACACGAACGAAAGCCCCGGGCCTGAACTCCCGCTCGGTCTCGACCGCGAGTGTGATCTTCACGGTGCCGGTCGACGGCTCCACTTCGGGCGCAACCCTCTCGATCTTGGCCGCGGCGGTGTCGCCCGATGCGTCGGCGATCAGCTGCACAGCCTGGCCCGGAGCGAGGCGCGCGAGCTGTCGCTCCGGAACATCGACATCCGCATAAAGGGGGTCGAGATCGGCGATGTCGTATACCGGAGTGCCGTCGGCCACGGTCGCGCCTACGTCGAGATGGCGACGGAG
>CAZFNT010000318.1:3859-5318 GCA_964520315.1 uncultured Gemmatimonadota bacterium | reverse complement strand
GCCAGCACCGACATCGAATCCTCACCCGAGGCGAAGGTCACGACACTCGCCGGCTCCTCTTCGGTCGCCTCTGCGTCGACCACGGTACGCGCCACGACTGCCGGATCCCGCGGGGCGGTTCCGGTGACTACGATCCGCTTGCCGAGGAAATCGAGGGACTCGACATAGGTGCCAGGGTGCACGATGACGATGTCGCCAGCGGAGGCGGCGTCGATGGCGCCCTGAATGGTGGGGCTCTCACCCGGAACGTGGATGATTGCGGCTCGAGTTTCGATTCCGCTCAGGGCGATGAGCGCCCAGGTCGACAGACGTCTCGTCGATTCCACGGGATGCTCCAGACTTGGGAGTGGAGGTTTCCTCGATGAACATTATCGCTTATTGGCGTTCAGGGCGGGACGTTTACCGGATCTCCACTCGAAAAAGGACCCCACAGGTCGGGACGTTACGCCTGCGAAGGCGATCTCGGGCACGGGGCTCTTGACGATGGGGGGACGGGGGGAGGCAGCCACGCGATCGCTCGATTCCTCGCCGGGAGCGACCCCGACCGCGACCGGCTGCTCGCCGAGCACGAGCCTGCTGTCCGCCAGGTCTGCGCCCCGTGGATCAGGGCGTGCCTTTCCGGGACTCCCTCGACAAGGCCGGGCGGAGTCTCAGGGAAGGGGCGCCGTTGCGGTCGGGCTCCGCCTCCGAACGCTTTTCGGGAGGTCGCGACTGCCCCAAAAAAGGAAGAACAGGGACAATGCTCCGGCAACGCCGAAGACCGGCGGTTCCCGTATCCACCCTCCTTCGCCCGCTCGACGGAGAAGGAGCCACCGAAGGCGGCGAGGACGCGTGATGAGGCGAAGCGCGATCGCCATGTAGGATTTCGCCTGGCTGCTCCGCCGGCAGCCGCCGGAGGACGAATACGCCGGCTGGGAGCGGGTCCTCGACGAGCTCGCCGAGAGGGGCTACGACTGCGTGCGCATCGACGCCCAGGTGGCTCCACCGTCGGTGGTCGCGTAGATGCGACCGCCGTAGGAACCTCCACCGGCCCAGATCGTTCCGTCTTCCTCTTCGAAGATCGTGGTGACGGCGCTGGCGATCGAATCGAGAGGCGCCAGAGCGGACCAGGTCGAGCCGTCGTCGGTCGAGCGGAAGATCCGGCACCCTGTGGGGGATGGGTTGGGCGCACGGGGAGATCGGTGGCTATGTCATGCGCCACCTCGGCGGTATCGACTGGGAGGTTCAGAGTCCCTTCCACCGAGACGACGGAGAGCACCGTGACGATTTCGCCTACGATATGGTGGAGAACGATTGGGGCTGGCTCTTTGTCGGAACGCAGCCTTCCGGCGGCAGCCCTGCATGGATCTCCACCGACGGCGGCGACACATGGAACCCCACGACCGGACTGCCCGGCGCTCATGAAATGGTGTCACTGATCGCGCTGGAAGAGGGCCGGGTTCTCGGCGGGACCAGCGGC
>CAZFNT010000318.1:0-3849 GCA_964520315.1 uncultured Gemmatimonadota bacterium | reverse complement strand
TTCTTACACGGACTTAAGGTCGAATGTGTGGTCGGCATCTGGGAGTGGGAGCGGTCGGCGGTCGAGGCGCCGCGATAGTCTGCGCATCGAGCCGCGACGTGGAGCTGATATCGCGACAGTTGCCCCTTCCCGGAATTCGTGTCGGGGAGGCTGAGCACTGATCTGCCGGTCTCCGCCATTCTCTGCGAGGCCGGCGCGACGGCTCCGCGCCACCGAACTTGCGGTTCAGAATGGCAAAGCGTCGCTTGGAGAGCTTTCGTTACGAGAGCGGCCGGTCGGGTTGGTCGCTGGGTTGCGTCTCGGCGTGCATTCGATCGGTCTTCGTCTGGAAGGGCCCTCGTCGAGCCCGGACGATCTCGGACCAGGGCCAGGGGATCGGCTCGCTGCTACTCCTTCGCCGACTTCATCGAGCCCCAGCTCTCGACGGCGACCGCCGTGGGGGAGTTGATGTGGATGTCAGCGAAACCGTAGGGATCGGGGCCGAGATCGCCGTCATAGACGACCACGCTCCCGTCTCCGGCCTCTGTCGCGGTGAACGTGCAGGTCGTGCCTTCGGTTACGATATCGCCCTTGACGGCCTCCCAGATGGGATTGCCTAGTTCTTTGGGGTCGTCGAATTGGTCGTAACCCGTCGCCTCGAATTGCTGTTCTTCCCCCATCTCCATGGTTACTTCGGTGGGAACCACGCGGATCTCGGCCAGGTAAGGTTCGTCCATCGCGAAGGCCGGGCGGGCGGATCTCGACCCGAGCCCGGCGATCAGAAGGAGTGTGCCAAGGGCGGAAATGGTCGTTGATCCGAAGGCGGCGCGGATCGAGTCACGGGGCCTTGGAGGCCCAGTGCGGGGCTATCCGGGCATACCACTTCCGATCGGTCCCTCCGACGGCTCGTAGTCCACGAACGTCGTGCCGTTTCGCCAGGCCCGCTCGAACCAGTAGCGCACCCGACCGTCCGGGCGGAGCTCGAGTCGGTCGGTGGCGATGGGTGGACGGGCCAGGTAGCGGCAGAGCCGTTCCAGGCCGGCGCGATCGTGGGCTTTCACCGCGACGCGGGCGTGGAGATTGAATCCGCCCGCCTCGCCGGCGATGCGATCCGATCCTGGGACGAAGGCGAGCGACCCGAACGGATCAACAGGTGGGATCCGCGCCCCGGCACGAGGGCCCTGGACGACGGTCCCCGCGGCGGAGGCGGCACCGAGCTCGAGCAGGAGCGGGGGCTCCTCGGTCACGGCTTCCACGCCCTCCGAAGGCGCCAGCCCTCGCCGCCGGAAGAGCCGGGCCACCCGTTTGCGCACCTCCCTTGCGAGCTGGTCGAGCTCCTCCTCGGTCGACGCGGGCAGGGGGTGAAAGGTCGGCTGCCCTCCCTCGTCCGTCGAGTAGACGCCGCCTCTGGTCCCAAAGACCTCTGCCTCCTACACCCGGTGTCCGGAAAACCCGGGAAGGTCACTCCTACGACTCATCCAGTACCTTCCCCACCTTCTTGTGGAACTTCTGCCTTATTTCCTTGAAGCACTTCGTCAGGTCCTTGCCCTTCTTCGAACCGTCCAGTTTGAACACGAGCTTGGTGGATACAAATGTGGGGAAGCCCGGGAAGAGGAGTGCCTCTGACGAGTGGGCAGAATCGACACTGTTCTTCTTCAAGAACCCCGCGATCTTCTCGACTCTCTCAGCACGCCTGTCCTCGCTGTCATCGGGGAACTCTCGGCTGATATAGAAGACGACCTCGCCTTCTCGATTCTCGACATCGATAAGAGTATTCGAGCTCGTCTTCCTGATACTCCACTCCCCACCCTCGAGCTCTGTACCTTCCACATAGTACCCGTGGTCGAGGCTCAGCAACTTCTCAGCCTGGGCTGTTGTAAGCCCGTTCAGCTTTCCGTCGACCAGGTTCTTCTCAGCCTCCTCACTCACTGAACGAAGCTCCTTGCCTGTAGTGCTCAGGAGGCGCCGCGAAACTTCCATTGTCCGCTGAAGCTTGGTCCCCAGCTTGCCGGAGTTGTCGGAAGCCGCACGGAAAACGGTGACGTCGCCCTCCCTCCCGATCGAGGAGGTCATGCCCATTCCGGAGAGCTTCTTGTCGGCGTGCTCCCAGGCCTTCTTCACGTCCTTCTTGTCGTAGAAGGCCTTCTCCAGGCCGGTGGGGATGTCTTGAAGGGGCATCCCATAGGTGAACCCGTTCCCCTCGGGGTTGACCTCGAAGTACGCCGCCATTTCAACGATGCCGCGCGTGTATTGAGAGCCAATCCCCCAGTTGCCCTGCACGATCACTTCCCACTTGAAGCTCGAATGGTAGGTGACGCTCTTGATGCCTTTGTAGTTCTCTATGTTGTGCTCATTGCTATCGAACTTGCTTGCACGATGGGCGGCCAGCTTCAGGGTCGTCTCGAAGCTCTTCTCCACTTCGTTCGCACCTGAGACAGCCGGCAGACAGAGACAGGCCAGGATCACGCATATTCCTAAGGATTTGGATTGTCTCAAGAGAGACTCCTTACGTTCTTGTGCTTCAAGTGTGCATGGCTTCGCCGACGCAAAGCACATGGTTGCAGTTGCGACTGAGACCGCGCATCAGCTGGATCCGCGACCGAACCCAGTTGCCTCCTTTGCGGCGCCCAGGAAGTCTAGCTGCGTTTCCGCGATTCCGCCAGACTGGATTTCGGCCCTGTAGCCCCCGCTGCCGAGCGAAGCGAGGTGGTGGGCGTGGCCGACCACCCCGCCCTCGGGGCGGGGTGGTCTGGCGGTGCCAAAGCGCGTGCGCTTGTCAACCACCTAACCGTGGGGAAACTCAGGACAGTCTCTGACCGGTCACCTGTCACCCGTCCCGGGCGCATCGGGCCTCGGCGTGAGCGGGTATGAGATCGGCAGCGGCGCTGAGCCAGAAGTGGCGATCGAGTAGGCGGTCGGTTTCGAGAGCTGCGTCGAGGAAGCGGGGGATGCAGTCGACGGTTTGGCGGTTCTCTCTCAGGACGCGGGCGTGTGTTGCTTGTAGGTCGTGCACCGCTGCGTCTCGGACCTTCAGACGGAGGCGCAGGAGGGCGTCTGATATGGCGACACCTTCGTCCTCCTGTGCGATGTTGCGTACGATGCCTTGGAGGTAGCGGGCATCGACACCTTCGGGGAGGGTGCCGCGGCGTGCGCGGGTCTCGTAGATCGCGATGCCCGGAAGGATCGCGTCGAGCGGGTGGATGGCGATGCCGTCGCGAATGCGCCGTTCGGGATCGACGAGGTCGAGACGCTCGAATGCCTCGTCGAGGAGAGCACTCACCTGTGGGTCGAGGCGCGCCCTTCGGGTCTCGCGGGCGGCTTCCTGCTTGCGGAGGCGCTCGGCGAGGGAGGAGCGCGCGTCCTTGACTTCCTGGGGCGTGGGGACGTCCCCGTGGTACTGCTCGACCCTGGAGCGGTCGCCTCGGTCGGGCCTGGGGCGGTGGTTGAGGGTGCGCGCCCATACCTGGACCACCAAGGCCAGCACTTGCTGGGCGAGCTCTCGGGGCGAGGATGAGTCGAGCTCGACCGGTGGGGCGGTCTGCTGGAAGAGCCCGAAGGCGCCCTCGACGCTCATGCCTGCCCGGCTTGCGAGGGTGGCCGTCTCAAACTCATCTCGTTCATCACCGAGCGCGACACGATTCCGCTGACGCCGGCGGCTCTCGGGCGTGAAGGGGCTCATCAGGGCCCAATTCGAGCGCAATCGATCCGATGAGCTGCCGGAGAAGCAAAGAAGAGAGGTTTCGGCGAGTTCCCGGGGGCGCGGGCGAAGGACTGGGGGCACGATGAACTCGATCTCCGCAAGTACTTCGACCACGTCGATCACGGCATTCTCCAGAGCCTTTTGGCCCGCCGCATCGACGATCCGGGAAT
>CAZFNT010000317.1:0-5326 GCA_964520315.1 uncultured Gemmatimonadota bacterium | reverse complement strand
TGCTCGCCTTCGGAGTGCCCGTGAAGCTCGGGGCCTGGCTGGAGACCCTCCGCGACGGCGGAGTGCCGGCGGCCGGCGCGATCGAGCTGCGGCCCGACGGACGACTTCGGGTTTTCGTTCCGGAGCGGGAGCTGGTGCTGGAGCTCGACGAGAAGCGTCCTGTATTGCGGGGGCGAGAGGTGTTCGAGGGCGGTCGGCTGGTCGAGGAGGCGCGCTTCTCCGACTTCGCCCGCCAGGCAGGGGTGGAGCACCCGAAGCGTGTGCGCATCGCCTGGCCGGTCGATCGGCGGAGCATCGAGATCGTCTTTCGCAAGAAGGCGATCAACCGCGGCGTGGACGAGACGATTTTCGAGATCGGTGGGCCGGAAGGGGGGAGGTAGGGAGAGATGCTGAAACTTGCAAGAACGCTCATGATCTTCTTGGCCGCCTCGGCGTACGCCGAGGCGGCGGATGTGCAGGTGCGGGAAGCGTCCGATTCAAACGGTGTTGGAGAAGTCGCGTATCGCCCCCAGACCTCTTTTCTCTTGAATGGGGAACGCCTCGAATTCTCGTTGGAGTACGGGTTGGTCAGCGCGGGAAGGGCCACGATGGAGGTCGGGAGGGTCGAGCAGGTGATGGGGCGTCCCTGCGTCTGGCTGACGACGCGGGCGCGCTCGGCCCCGGCTTTCGATCTTCTCTTCAAGGTCGACGATCGGGTGGTCTCGCTCTTCGATGCCGAGGAGCTCTATTCGTGGCGTTTCGAGCGGCATATCCGCGAGGGCACCTACAGCAAAGACGAGAGCGTGATCTACGACCCGGTCAACCGCGTGGCGCGCTACGATGACGGGAAGATTTTTCGCACTCCGGAGCGGGCGCAAGATGTGCTCTCAGCCCTCTACTATGTGCGCACGCGCGAGCTGATTCCGGGGACTTCGATCCTCGTGCCGACCCACGCCCAGCGCAAGAACTACGCTCTCGAAGTTAAAGTTCAGGATGAAGAAACAGTGGTAACTCCAGCCGGAACATTCGATTGTATTGTCGTGGAGCCTGTTCTGCAGTCAGAGGGGATCTTTCGGCAGCAGGGGAGCCTGCGGATCTGGCTGACGCGAGACGATGCACACGTGCCGGTGCTGATGAAGTCGCAGGTGGTGATAGGGCATGTGACGGCGCTGCTGACCGATCGTTCGGTCGACGGGGGCGAGGGGGAGGACGGGCTCGCCGCGGAGATCGCCGGGAGGGCGACGACCGGCACCGACAGCGGGGCGACCGCGGCGCTGGAGGGCGCGTTGCGATGAGCAAGAGGCCGAAGGAAGCCGATCTGTCGCTGGTGCGCACGCACTCGATCGAGGGGCGGGCGTCGAAGGTGGCGTTGGACGATCTGGGGTGTCTTTTCGACCCGAGTGGGCCTTTCGATCGGTTCCTGGCGGCTCTGCCGCGGCAGCTCGCGGCGCCCGATCTGCTCGAGCTGGCGGGGGCGATCGCGCGGGCGCGGCGGCGGGAGAGTCCGGTCGTGCTGATGTTCGGGGGGCATGTGGTGAAATGCGGGCTCTCGCCTTTCGTGGCCGATCTGGTCCGGCGGGGGATCGTGACCCAACTGGCGACGAACGGGTCGGGGGCGATTCACGATCTGGAGCTCGCCTTTTTCGGGGCCACTTCGGAAGATGTGGCGAGCCGGCTCGACGATGGCACCTTCGGTTTCGCGCGCGAGACGGCGGAGCTTTTCGCCGACGGGGCCGGGCGTGCGGTGAAGGGCGGGATCGGGCTCGGGGCCGGGTTGGGTCGGGTAGTGGCGGGGGCGCCGAATCGGGAGATTTCGTTGCTGCACGTGGCGGCCGAGGAGCAAGTGCCCTTCACGGTGCATGTGGCGCTGGGGGCTGAGATCGTGCACCAGCATCCGGGCATCGTGGGGGCGGAGCTGGGAGAGGCGAGCTTGCGCGATTTTCGGATTCGGGCGGGGGGGCTGGCGGGGCTCGACGGGGACGCGGTCGTGCTCAATGTGGGGTCGAGCGTGGTGCTGCCCGAGGTCTTTCTGAAGGCGTTGACGGTTGCGCGGAATCTGGGCGCGGCGGCGCACGGGTTCACGGCCGCCAATCTCGATATGAACCGGCCATACCGCTCGATCGAGAATGTGGTGCGGCGGCCGACACGAACCGGGGGCCGGGGGATCCACATCACCGGCCACCACGAGATTATGATCCCTCTGCTCTACGGGGCCGTGCTGGCGGCGATCGCGCGGGGGGAGGATGATGAGGATGATCGATGCTCCACGCCGTGATTCTGGCGGGTGGCAGGGGGGAGCGCTTCTGGCCCTGGAGCCGTGCGGAGCGCCCCAAGCAGCTTCTCGCCATTACGAGCGCGCGAACGATGCTGGATGAGACGGTGCGGCGGGTCGATCCCCTGATTCCGCGGGAGCGGGTGCGGGTGGTGACCGGTCCGGCGCTGGCGGAGCCGATTCGCGAAGCGCTGCCGGAGCTGGGGCGGGAGCAGGTCGTTGTGGAGCCGCGGGGGAAGAACACCGCGCCGGCGATCGGTCTGGCGGCGGCCCTGATCGCCGCCGAAGATGACGATGCGAGCATGGTGCTGCTGCCGGCCGATCACCACGTTCCCGACGGCGGGGCTTTTCGCGATGCGGTGGCGTACGCCGATGCCCTGGCGCGCGAGAGCGGGGCTCTGGTGACCTTTGGCATAGTGCCGGAGCGGGCCGAGACGGGCTACGGTTACATCGAGGCGGGGGTGGAGGCCGGGCGGCAGGGCGAGATTCGGCATCACGAAGTGTTGCGGTTCGTGGAGAAGCCGGATTCGGCGACGGCGCGGCGCTACGTCGAGAACGGGGGGATCCTCTGGAACTCGGGCATCTTCGTGTGGCGGGTGAGCGACATTCTCGAGGCGCTGGCGACTCATGTGCCGGCGATGGCCGGGCCGCTCGATGCGCTCACGCGGGCCGCTGGCGGCGCGGGGGAAAAGGCCGCGGTGGAGGCGCTTTTCGATGCGGCGCCCTCGATCTCTATCGACTATGCGGTGATGGAGAAGGCGGAGCGGGTTTTTGTCGTGCGAGCTCCCCTGACCTGGGACGACGTCGGTGCCTGGAGCGCGCTCGATCGGGTTTTCGAGGCGGACGGCGATGGAAATGTGTTGCGGGGTGATGTGCTCGGAGTCGATGCGAGCGACAATATAGTGCTCGCCGACGAAGGGGTGGTCGGGCTGATCGGTGTGAGCGGGCTGGTCGTGGTGCGCACCGGCGACGCGGTTTTGGTCTGCACGCGGGAGCGGGCGCAAGATGTGAAAGAGCTGGTTCAGGCGCTGAAGGCGCGCGAGGATGGGGAGCGGTACTTGTGATGGTGAAGCGCGGATCGATGCTTTTTGTAGTGGCGGCGTTGGTCGCCGGTGGGGCGTTGGCGGAAGGTGAAGAGGAGGCGGCGGCGGCGGTCGATGCTCCGCGTGCATACAGTTCGGGGTTTCGGGTGCAGGTGCTGGCGACACCTTCGCCGCTGGCCGGCCAGAGAGCGTTGCGGCGCGCGGGGCGGATCAGCGAGCTGCCCGCCTCGATCGACTGGGAGGACGAGCTCTACAAGGTGCGAATCGGAGCGTTTTTCGAGCGCTCGGCGGCCGAGCGTGGGCGGGCCTCGGTGCTCGACTCGATCCCCGATGCCTGGGTGGTGCCGGGGGTGGTTCGGCAGGCCGAGGTCGCGGCATCGATGGCGGCGCTCGAAGAGCTGGGGGGCCGGCCGGGAGAAGGGGACGAGCAGGGGGGAGGAGGCGACGAATGACGCGCTGTGGATGGCAACCCACCCTTGTCGAAGGTCCCTGGTGGACCGATCTGCGTCCTCTGAGCTGGACGAGGCCGGTGTGGGCGCTGCGTTGCGGCGCGACGACGATTCTGGAGCGGGTCGAGGCGGTGCTGGGGCGGCCGGCGGCGTTGATCGGGCGAGCGGATGTCGGGGCCTGTCTGCCGGTGCCGGTTGTCAGAGAGGCGTGGCGGCCGGGGCCTTCGCTCTTTCTCGATGCGCGGTGGCTGCCGGCGGCGGGCGAGTGGCGCGATCATGCGGCGGGTGCCGGCGATCTGCTGCTCGAGAGCGCCGATCGACGGGTCGTGGGGGCGTTCGTGGCCGATCCGCCGGACGATGCGGCCGAGCGGCTTCGCGGGGGTGAAGAGATCGGCGGGCTCGCGGATGCGGGGGCGAAATCGGTGGTCGTCGAGGGGCGCATGCTCGACCGGCCCTGGCTGCCGATGCTCGCGGCGGCCGAAGAGATCGAGCGCGATTTCGAATGGTGGAGCAGCGTGCGGCCGTCCGCTCAGCCGGAGCACGGCCCGGGGACCCACACGGCGGGGGAGCGCTTCTGGTGGGGGGAGGGGGCACGCTGCGAAGGGGGAGCGTTTCTCGACGCTCGGGGCGGGCCGATCATCGTGGCGGAAGGGGCAACGATCGGGGCGGGATCGATCGTGAAGGGGCCGGCTTTCATCGGGCCACGCTCGGAGCTTCATGCGGCGAGGCTTGGAGGGGGAGTGTCGCTCGGGCCTCTCTGCAAGATCGGGGGCGAGGTGCAGTGCACGGTGATTCAGGGCTTCAGCAACAAGGTGCACGACGGCTTTTTGGGCCACGCCCATCTCGGCGCCTGGGTGAATCTGGGCGCGACGACGACCAACTCCGATCTCAAGAACACCTACGGGGAGATCGCGGTCGATCTTGGCGATGGGCGGCAGGCGACCGGCTCGAACAAGATCGGCTGCATTCTGGGGGACCATGTGAAGACGGCGATCGGGACTCTGCTCTACACCGGCACTGTGGTCGATCCCGGATCGACGCTATTCGCCGGGGCGCCGGTTTCCGGATTCGTGCCCGCCTTCGTGTGGGCCACCGAGCGGCCGGTGGCGGTGCGTCTGGAGCGTTTTCTCGATGTGGCACGCACGGTCCTCGGGCGAAGAGACCGGGAGCCGGCCGAGGCGGAGATCGCCGTCTTGCGCGATCTGCACGAGCGAACGGCGGACGCGCGCGAGCGCTACCTGGAGGCCCGTCGGGGCCGCGGGGGTGCCTGATGAGCGCGACATTCAGCGCGAAGATCGCGGATGCGAATCCCGAGAAGATCCGCAACTTCTTGGCGCGGCTGGGCTTCACCTTTTCAGAGACGGCGCATGCGCATTTTTCGGCCCGGGGGGACGACGCGCATGTGACACTTTACCGATCCGGGAAGATTGTCGCTCAGGGGAAGGGAGCCGCCGGCACCTGGGAGTATCTGACGGCGATGGGTTTTGTAGGCGCCACGGCGGCGGGGAGCGCTGGCAAGAGCTCCACCGGTCGTCCCCACAAGTCCCGCCCTCCTCGAATGGGGGGGGACGAGTGCGGAAAGG
>CAZFNT010000316.1:0-5327 GCA_964520315.1 uncultured Gemmatimonadota bacterium | reverse complement strand
CAAGAGGGTGACCGTATCGTCGTCGAGCTCGATCTACGGGGTCTGGACCGCTTTATCGAGGTCTGGGCGGACTCCCTGATCGCGGAGCGGGTCCGCGACTGAAGGCCAAAGAAATCCTTGAAAACCGAGGTGAAGGGCCACTATCTTTGGAATCTCGACTATTTTGGTCGTATTGAGTTTTCGGCCGACTCCCGAGGACCGCATAAGTTGCTGAGAATCACCCGCCAAACCGACTACGGCATCGTTCTGCTGAGCCTGATGGCGCATCAGGAGCAGGGCGCCCGCGTCCATACCGCCCGAGGACTTTCGGAGGCAGCTCGGCTACCTCTGCCGATGGTGGGCAAGATCCTCACCGAGCTCACGCGCTCCGGGCTCTTGGCCTCGCATCGAGGGACGAAGGGCGGCTATCGGCTCTCGCGACCAGCCGAGGCATTGTCGGTGGCCGAGATCATCGTGGCTCTCGAGGGGCCGATCGGCCTCACGGCCTGCCTTCCAGCCGAAGCGGCGGACTGCGATCAGAAGGCGATCTGCAGAGTGCAAGGCGCGTGGGCACGCATCAACAGAGTCGTGCGTGATGCTCTCGAGGGCGTGAGCCTGGCCGATATCAGCCGCGACCGAACGTCAAACCCAAGCGAAATCGAGACCTGACCATGGAAACGCCTCGGAACACACCCGGTGTGGTCGACGAAGCGCTGAGCGAGATCGTCGAGCAGGAGTATCGCTTCGGATTCGTTTCAGATATCGAGGCCGATTCGGCGCCACCGGGGCTGAGCGAAGAGACCGTTCGTTTCATCTCGGCGAAAAAGGAGGAGCCCGAGTGGCTTCTCGAGTGGCGCCTGGCGGCCTATCGACGTTGGACCCATCTGGTCGAACCCAAGTGGGCGCACGTCCACTACCCGCCGATCGATTTCCAGGAGATCTCGTACTACTCCGCGCCGAAAAGCAAGGACGATGCCCCCAAGAGTCTCGACGAGGTCGATCCAGAGCTTCTGGAGACCTTCGAGAAGCTCGGCATACCTCTCTCCGAGCGGGCCGCCCTCGCGGGCGTGGCGGTCGATGCTGTCTTCGACAGTGTTTCGGTCGCTACGACATTCAAAGAGAAGCTATCCGATCTGGGGATCATCTTCTGCTCCTTCAGCGAAGCGGTGAAGAACCACCCCGAACTCGTTCGCAAGCACCTGGGTTCGGTCGTTCCACCGGGCGACAATTTTTATGCCGCTCTGAACTCCGCCGTGTTCAGCGACGGCTCTTTCGCCTACATCCCCGAGGGGGTTCGTTGCCCGATGGAGCTGTCGACGTATTTTCGGATCAACGCCGCCAAGACCGGTCAGTTCGAGCGGACGCTTCTCGTGGCCGACAGAGGGGCGAAGGTGAGCTACCTCGAAGGGTGCACCGCACCGATGCGAGACGAGAACCAGCTCCACGCGGCGGTTGTGGAGCTCATAGCCTTCGAAGATGCCGACATCAAGTACTCGACGGTCCAGAACTGGTACCCGGGCAACAAAGAAGGAAAGGGTGGCATCTATAACTTCGTGACCAAGCGGGGCGCATGCAGGGGGGCCCGATCCAAGATCTCCTGGACGCAGGTAGAGACCGGATCCGCGATTACATGGAAATACCCTAGCTGCCTGCTGATCGGCGACGATTCTGTTGGTGAGTTCTACTCCGTCGCCATGACGAACAACAAGCAGCAGGCCGATACCGGCACGAAGATGATCCACATTGGGAAAAACACGCGCTCGACCATCCTCTCGAAAGGGATCTCCGCCGGTGAAGCGCAGAACGCCTACCGCGGACTGGTCAAGATCCAAAAAGGGGCCGAAGGCGCTCGCAACTACTCCCAATGCGATTCGCTGCTCTTGGGAGATCGCTGCGGTGCTCACACTTTTCCCTATCTCGAGGTTCGCAACGCCTCTTCGAACGTGGAGCATGAGGCTTCCACCTCGAAGATCGGTGAGGACCAGCTTTTCTACTGTCAGAGCAGGGGGCTTTCGACGGAAGATGCGGTATCGATGATCGTCAACGGATTCTGCAAGGAAGTACTGCGCGAGCTCCCAATGGAGTTCGCTGTGGAAGCACAAAAGCTGCTGGGCGTCAGCCTGGAAGGCGCCGTCGGATGACACCGACAAGAGGGTCTGAAACGATGCTACTGAAGATCGAGAATCTGCACGCGAGTGTCGCGGGCGAGCCGATCCTGAATGGAATCGACCTCGACGTTCGTGCCGGGCGGGTACACGCGGTGATGGGTCCGAACGGCTCCGGCAAGAGCACATTGGCCCACGTGCTCAGCGGCAAGCCCGGCTATGAGGTTACGGACGGAACGGTATCTTACGATGGCCGTGATCTGCTTGCGCTGGAGCCCGAAGAGCGAGCCCGAGAAGGCGTGTTCCTCGGGTTCCAGTACCCGGTCGAGATCCCCGGAGTGAATAACAACTACTTCCTGAAAGCGGCCCTCAACGCGATCCGGAAGCACCAGGGTAGAGAGGAGCTCGACGCCTTCGATTTCATCAAGTTGATGAAAGAGAGGGCTTCACTCATGGAACTCGACGAGTCGCTTCTCAGCCGAGCCGTGAACGAGGGTTTCTCCGGTGGTGAGAAGAAGAGGAACGAGATCTTCCAGATGGCGGTGCTCGATCCGAGACTGGCCATCCTCGATGAGACCGACTCCGGGCTCGACATCGACGCGTTGCGGGTCGTGGCCACCGGCATCAACAAGCTGCGGCGGGGCGACAATGCGATCATCCTGATCACCCACTATCAACGTCTTTTGGACTACGTCAAACCCGACTTCGTGCACGTCCTTTCCGGGGGTCGGATCGTGAAATCGGGAGACAAGACACTGGCGATGGATCTCGAACGGCAGGGATACGCGTGGCTCCAGACCTCACCCGAAGCCCTTCCGGTGCAACCGTGACTGCTTTGGCTGCTCGAGCGAGTTTCGACCCTCTGCTCGCCGATCTGACGCAAGACGGACCGGGCGGCGCTCCTGATTGGCTCGCGGAGCTCCGGCGCCGCGCCGCCGCCTCTTTCGCTGAACTCGGGCTGCCGACCACGAGACAGGAGGCATGGAAGTACACCGACCTCGATGCAATACGCTCCAGAGGGTACCGATGGGGTGGCACCGATTCACGCGATGGCGACAACAGCGGCCGTGATCGGTCCCTGTCCACGCCCTTCACCGGTCTCGATGCGATCTCGCTCGTTTTTGTCGATGGCGTTTTCGTTGAGGGAAGCTCCGATCTCGGCGCGCTCCCGCGGGGGGCGAGGATCGGTTCGATCGCCGGCGCGCTCTCGCGCGGGGAAGGTTGGGTGCGCGAGGATTTGACCGACCTGGCGCGCTTCGAAGAGCGCTCTTTGATTGCGCTGAATACGGCGTATCTTCGAGACGGCGCGGCGATCTACATTCCCGAGGGAGCTGTCGTCGGTCGTCCGATCCACGTGCGTTTTCTGTCGTCGCGTGAGGCCGCGCATCATCCCCGCCTTCTGCTCCGCGCCATGAGCGGCTCGGAGCTGACGTTGATCGAGGAGTATGCTCCTTGCGACGATCGAAGCGCGTACTACAACAACTCCGTGAGCGAGATCGCCCTCGGCGCCAATGCTCGGTTGCGACATATTCGAATCGAGAACGAGGGCCGCGACGCTCATCACACGGCGACCGTGCAAGTCCGCCAGCAGGCCGACAGCCACTATGTCGGCTACAACATCTCTTCGGGCGGATCGCTGGTGCGGATCGACACCAACGTGGGGCTCCAAGAAGCCGGCTCCGAGTGCGAGCTCTGGGGACTGTACTCAGCTTTCGGGAATCGCCACGTCGATAACCACACTTTTATCGATCACGCTGAGCCCAACTGTACGAGTCGAGAGACCTACAAGGGCATCATAGGGGGGAAGGGCAGAGCGGTGTTCAACGGCCGCGTTTTGGTTCGGCCCGACGCGCAACAGACCAACGCGGTTCAGAGGAATCAGAATCTTCTGCTCTCGGCCGACGCGCATGTCGATACGAAGCCGGAGCTGGAGATCTACGCCGATGATGTGAAGTGCGCCCATGGGGCTACGGTTGGCCAGCTCGATCCGGCCGCCCTCTTCTACTTGAGATCGAGAGGGCTCGGCGTCGCAGAGGCGCGGGCGCTCCTGAGCCGGGCCTTCGCGGCGGACGTCTTGGATCGCATCGGTCTGGCGCCGGTCGTGAAAGGGCTCGCCGCGGCTCTGATGCCGGTCGAAGAGCCCATTGGAGAGGAGCAGGCATGATCTTGCCCGCCGAACGAGAGCAGGGCATTGCGCTCGATGTCGAGCGGATTCGCGCCGATTTTCCTGTGCTCCAGCAGCTGATTCACGGCAATCGGCTCGTCTATCTGGACAACGCGGCTACGAGTCAAACACCCGAGCCGGTGGTTCGAGCGATCGCCGATTTCTACCGATCCGATTGTGCGAATGTGCATCGTGGGGTTCACGAGCTGAGCCAGCGCGCGACCGACTCTTTCGAAGGCGCGAGGGAGAAGGTGCGTAGCTTCATAAATGCGGTGTCGACACGCGAGGTGGTCTTCACCCGCGGCACCACCGACGCGATCAATCTCGTGGCACGGACCTTTGGACGAGAAGCGGTGGGTTTGGGCGATGAGGTGATCCTCACTGCGCTGGAGCACCATTCGAATATCGTTCCCTGGCAGATGCTCTGCGACGAGATTGGGGCTCAGCTCAGAGTCGTCCCGATGTTCGACGACGGAACTCTCGATATAGATGCTTACCGTGATCTGATCGGGCCCAGGACCAAGATGGTGACTTTGGTGCATATATCCAACGCGCTGGGTACCACCAATCCGATCAAGGAGATGGTGAAAGTCGCTCACGAGAAGGGAATCCCGGTGTTGGTAGACGGAGCCCAGGCGGTGCCACATGTTCCGGTCGACGTGCGAGCGCTGGGTTGCGACTTCTATGTTTTCAGTGCACACAAGATGTACGGTCCGACCGGCATCGGCGTTCTCTACGGGCGCGAAGAACACCTGAACGCGATGCCTCCCTATCAAGGGGGCGGCGACATGATTCGACAGGTGACCTTCGAGAAGACGGAGTTCAACGTCATCCCCTACAAGTTCGAGGCGGGAACTCCCAACATCGCCGGAGTGATCGGTATGGGGGCCGCGATCGACTATCTCAACGCGATCGGTCGCGACCAGGTCAGCGCGCACGAAGCGGCGCTCGTGGGGCGCACCTCGGAACGCCTCGCGAGCATCGACGGCGTGCGCCTGATCGGAACCGCTCGCGAAAAGGCAGGAGTCGTCTCCTTCGTGGTGGAAGGAGCGCATCCGCACGACGTGGGGACTATTCTG
>CAZFNT010000315.1:0-5333 GCA_964520315.1 uncultured Gemmatimonadota bacterium | reverse complement strand
TGGCCGTGAACATGGGCTTGCAGGAGAACAACAGCGACCTCGGCACAACTGACGAGAAGATGGGCCACCGCCGTGTGTATTCACACGCCACATTCACAGCGGACCTGGAGGCCGCGGGGTGCAGCATTCTCGAGAAGCGCGGTCTATTCCTCAAGCTTCTTCCGCAATCCATGCTGACCGAGCTCAGCGATCGCCAGTTCGAGGGTCTCATGGCAATGAGTGCCGAGATCCCAATCGACTATACCGCTTCACTAGCCTACAGATGCGTCAGAGCTTGATCTCCAAGGAGCTAATCGTTGGAGCGCAGACCATCGAGCGCGCGGTCGACCACTCGCTCGAACGACGCGAACGAATGCCCGCGCTGGTGAACCAACCCGATCATCTCGGCCAGCACGTTCGCGGACCCGCGCCCGGACCACACTGCCCCTTCCGCCGGCGCGCTGGAGCCGAATACTTGCCCTCTGTTTTCATCGTAGTGTTCGATACTCGGAGTGTTGCAGGCGTAAAACACCGGATGCACATTCAGCACCTTCAAACCCGGCGCAAACAGGCGTCGCTTGATTGGCTCCAGCGACAGCTTCGGTGCAAAATCGCGCAAGAAGATGTCGTCCTCATAGAAAAGGGGGAAACGGACTATGCCGGTCCAGTGAACCAAGGGCACAAGCCCCGGCTGATAGCGAGTAACTAGTTGGGAGTCAGCGACGATCTCCGCGTCGACCAACCGCTGCCACGTCCGCGTGTCCTCATAGAAACAGTGTGTCCGGACGGTCCGTACACCCGGGAAATGCCTTTGCATGTACGCAATTACTTCACCGACCTCTGCTCCGTGGCTGGAACCCGCCAAGAAGTTCGGATGCCACCCCTGACTAATAGTGCCATCGCGCACGGCCTCGTCGAGAGCAGGACACGGGCCAGTGCGGAAAATGTGCAGGGGCAACTGTTCAGCCCGAACGAGGTCCAACAATGCTTGCGCGGCCCACACTGGTGCCCAGTCTTGGTCCGCAGTGAGCACAAAAGTCGGTGAGTCGGAAAAGCGGGGCAAGCCCATCTCCACTACTCCGGAAGGTGTTCGGACTCGGGTACTCGGGCAATGGCGCGCGCGGGATGCCCCATCACAACCGTGCCAGCGGCAACATCCTCGAAGACTGTAGCGCCCAGTGCCACAACACCTTCCGCGCCTATTGACACTCCGGGATGAAGCACCGCCCCGGTGCCCACGCGCGCCCCGCGCTGGATCGTCGGACCGTTGATCTCGGTCTCGATTGCCGGTCGCCGATAGCTTATCACCTTACCGGCAGCGGAGCTGATGCAGGCTCCTATGAAGACCTCACTCTCCACCGTGGTCCCTTCGCACAGATAGCTGCGAGAAAAGACGAGAACACGCTCGCCAATCCGCACACTGAATTCCAGCATGGCGCCGCGTCCTATTACGCTTTCAGCGCCGATAATACAGTTCTCACGAATCGATGCTTGATCCCCAATGAATCCTCGTTCGCCGATCTTGCAGCCTCGGTACACGATGGCCTGGGTACCAACGGTCACGCCGCGCGCGATCTCTGTACGAGACTCTCCGGACTGCGCGCCCAAAGTAGCGATGTGCGTCGTCTTGGCTGACTTTCCGATGACCGCGTAGTCTTGAATCTCGCATTCCTCTCCCAGAGTCGTACCAGGATGTAGTACTACGCCGACACCAATAGATGTACGGGCACCAATTGTCACACCCGCCTGGATGACCGCAAATGGGGAAATGTGAACGCCTTCCGGAACAACAGCGTCAACATCAATGATCGCGGATGGGTGAACTCCTGTCGTGCTCACGCTCTCTCCTTCTCTCGACCGACGCTCTTCAAGGCAACAACCTGGAGATCTCCTCGCGGAGCGCCAAGACACTTGTTAGTTCTGGAATGCGGTCAGAAGAGAACCGTACTCCGAACGCGTGCTCGACATCCAAGATGAGATGGAAATGTCGAAGAGAATCCCAGCGGCTGCAATCGGCCATCGCGGTACTTTC
The DNA here is from genome assembly GCA_964520315.1 of uncultured Gemmatimonadota bacterium. Taxonomy (GTDB): domain Bacteria. The sequence goes on along the minus strand of CAZFNT010000315.1, from coordinate 3,322 downwards.
GCCCACGTCCTCCAGACTCAACCCCAGCGCCGACGCCACAACGTATCGTAGTCGGTCCTGACTCATTGACCAGATTCCCATTCTACTTGTACGAAACTGCCCGGAGTCTCCAGTGGCACATTCGCCGGCAGTTGATAAAGCACTTGGTCAAGCTGGTCGGTCTTCCGCTCAAAGCCGAGGCCGGAATAGAACGACTCCACTTGAGCGTTGCGAGGGCCTCGGACGAAGGCCCCTTCGATCGAAATCGACTTCTGCTCGCGCAAGTGGCTGAAAACAGCCGTCGCGAATGCGCCTTCGAATCCGCGGCCCAATACGCGGCAGCTCATCAAGCACACCTCCACACACCAGGCGGTCGGACCTTCCTCGATTATCATGAGCGCGACGATTCCATGATCGCCGAAGCGGTCGGTTAGTGAGCCCGCGAAGACTTGGCACTCAGAACGTGCGAGAAAACCCCTCATTTCCGCCTCCGTTAAGCGACGCAGCGTGAGGTTGAACTGATTCGTTTTCTGCGTCAGCTGAGCCATTCGGAAAACCAAGTTGGAATCGTTGACTCGGATCGTCGCCATCATCTTCAGCTTGCGCAAGAAGTCGGCTGGATTCGATACTTGCTCACGTAGTTCCTCGGATGCCGCTCGAAGGCGGTATCGTTCAGTCTTGCGGCGATCCTCATCGGTCGATCGCACTCGCTGAAACCAGCGCCACCCCAGTTCGGCGCCGAAAGAAGGAAGATCCGCCGGGTCTCCGGGAAACTCAGGAACTGTGACCATGGGCAACATCTGGCGCACTTCCTCTCGCTCACGGGGATTGTCGTCAACGAAGACAAAGCTCTCCAAGCCCAGTCCGAGCTTCTTGGCCAGGGCTATGACACCTGCGCTTTTCGAGTCCCAGTTGATGCTGACCGCCACGATTCGCTCACGAGGGATCAGCATCTCAGGTCTGCGCGCAAAAACCTCCTCGACGTCTTCTGCGTTGTTCCTGCTGCAGAGCGTCAACAGAACACCGCGCGCTTCGAGCGCCAGAATGCTCTCTTGGAAAAGTGAAAACGCCCGGCCTGGACCGTCATCGCCGAGCCGAATCCCATCAAGGCCGTCCTCTCCGACGATGCCTCCCCAGAGGGTGTTATCACAATCAAGAGCCAGGACTTTCTTGGTTCTTCCGGCGAGCGCCGCCCAATGCGCGGCGATCCGTTCGGCGAGAAGCCACATACCCTTCGAGGAAGCGGGGAAACGCGCAAGTTGGTCCATTCTTGGATCGAAAAGAAGGCGGCTGCCCCACTCCGCTTGAAGCCGAGTGAGGTCGAGCACCGTGAAAGAGGATCTGTCCCACGCCGCCCAAAGTTCGCGATTGAAAGCTGCAAGAGCGCGAGTGAATGGGTCAGCTTCGTTGGGATTGCCATCTGCATCGCCGGAGTTGGGGTAGGGCGGAGTGATCGTCGCGATAATCCAAGATGTGTCTGGGGTACGTTCGGCGAGTCGAGAAACCGAGGCAATCAAGAGCTGGGCGGTTTCGCTTCCGTCAATCGCTGCATCTCCTCTTCTTCGAGGGGCGCGTAGCCATTTCTGAAACAACGCCCTCGCATCTTGAATTATGAAAGCGCCTCGGGGCGGATGGTCAACAAACGACTCGTGTCGACCGGCGAGGACCGCCAGCTCGTCGCCGAAACCGTAGCCGTCGACATGGACGTCGAGCCCGTACACCGCGAGTGTCTGTCTAACCAGCGGGATCAAAGGAGACCAAGTGGCGGCGCCAATGAGCGCCAGTCCATAATCACTCACTTCTCGACCCACTCGATCACGCCAAGCCCAGGGTAGAGAACAAAACACATCCGCGCGTCGAACACCTCGCTATGCACCGGAGGACGCAAGACGATCCCCCCTTCGTCGCGGACTCGGGCGATGCGCTCATCGAAGTCGTCACACATGTAGCAGACGTGGTCGGGATGCCCGCTCAATCCTTGAGCGCGTTGGCGCGCGCGTTGCTGATCGCGCGGCTGAACCAGTTCGACTCTGGCGCCATCGACCGAAAGAAAACAGATATCGACGTCGTCCGCCGCGATGTACGTACGGGGCAGCTCGAGTGATGCGGAGAGCGTGTTCTGCCACTTGCGGATGCTGGCGCCCATCTCAGACGTAAAGAAGGCGACGTGGTGAAAGACTGGCGGCTTGATCATGGGTTAGCTGCTGTGATTGTGACCCTTCGGTCACCACGTCTCGCGATGTTCCTTCGTAACAGTCGGTCGATCGGATGTCGCAACACTCGGGCGCAGTGCTGATCCGAACGCATCCATGCCGTTCGAAGTCGAGCAACTGAGTCTATCATCGAGAGATCTCCGCGGGCAAGATTCCGTCGATGATCGAGCTGTCCGCCGTCACCACCACCGTCTACATGTAACCGGCTGCCCCTCGAGGCAGCGGGTCCGATGACTCGTCGTCGATCGCGGTGGTGTAACCTCCCAGCCCATGAAACCGCACTTCTCTCTTCCGCTCATGGCCCTCCTTGCCACGATCCTGCTGGCCGGCTGCGCGGGGCGCCCCCGACCCTACGAGCGTTTTCAAGAACCCGAGATTCAACCGAGCCCGGACGCTCTCCTCGGGCGGGTCGTCGTCATCGACGCCGGCCACGGCGGGCGCTATCCCGGAGCCGTCGCGAGCGATGGCACCAGAGAGGCCGACGTGAACCTGGGTGTCGCATTAGAGCTGCGGCGGCTCTTGAGAGAGGCGGGGGCAACGGTGCTCTTGACCCGGGAAGGGGACCACGATCTGCTCGATGAGAGCCCGGAGGCGACTCTCAGAGACGACCTCATGACCCGCGTCGGGATCTCGAATCGCGCCAAGCCCGACCTCTTCTTGTCGCTCCATCACAACTCCCGGCCGGGAAAGGTCGGGCGCTTCAATCGGGTCGAGACCTACCATCGAATGGCCGATGACGGGCCTTCGCGCGACGCCGCCGCCAGGATCCATCAGCATCTGTCCGCCAACCTGGGACTGGGGGACGAGCCGGCACTCCTTGCGGGCAACTACCTCGTGCTCAGGAAAAGCGTTGTGCCCGCGGTTCTCGGTGAGGCCTCGTATCTGACCAGCCGGGGCATGGGAAAGATCCTCTCGAGCCCCGAGGCCAAGATGCTCGAGGCCCGAGCCTATTTCGCTGGAGTCCTCGACTACCTCGCGCGCGGGGTTCCTGAGCTGCGCCCACTGGATCCGACCCTGGGCGGGCAGGAGCGCAGCGTGGTCCTCGCTCCTACCGACCCCCTCCCGACCATCGAGTTCGTGGACCCGTTCGGACCCGGGCTCGATCCGCAGAGTGTGTCTGTCGAGTGGGA
>CAZFNT010000314.1:0-5366 GCA_964520315.1 uncultured Gemmatimonadota bacterium | reverse complement strand
CCCGCGCGTGACTCAGTGGATGCCCTCTTGGGAGCTCTCGCCGTCCTGCCGCTCGATGAGGCGGCTGCTCACCGAGATCCTCCTGGGCCGCTCGGATGGTCTCGATCCGCGCACGGGCGTCCGGCTCCAGATCCCCCCGGACGGAGCCGAGTCTCGGGGTGCTTCTGGCCATCTGGTGCCATGGGCAAGTGTCTCGGCCGAGTATCGGCACACGACGGGATATTCTCGGGGTCGTGAGCGGGCAGCGATCGCGTGGAGGCAGATCGCTGCCCGAGCGTTCCGTCCTGGCGGGCTACTCCACGTCGATCTCGAACGAGTCGCTCGAGATCTCGGCTCCGTTCAGGTAGATCGTGACCGCGACTTCGTACTGGCCTGGAGGCGCAATGCCAGGGACCCCGAGGGAGACTGGAGCGCTGATCGATCCCCCGGGCTGCACCGGCACGTCGGGACCGTCGTAGAGGGACTGGGTGACGCCCGCGGGACCCGTGACCACCATGACCGCTTCGTCGAGGGACCGGGGCTCGTCGCAGTCGTTGGAGGCGGTTGCCGTGAATCGCAGCGTCTCCCCCCGTTCGATGCTGAGCGGCTGGCCGGTGAGGCTCACCGCCAGGTCGCACACAGCGTCCTCCACGCTGATTCTGGCCGTCATGGAGGGATGGATGTCACAGTGATAGGGATGGACGTCGGCCTCGTCGAAGGTGATCGACGCGGACTCGCCGCTGGCGATGACGCCCGTATCCCACGATCTGTCGTCGGCGGTCGCCGTGTGGGGCGCGAAGTCCTGGTTCGTCCATCGCACCGTGTCACCGGGGCGGATGGTCAGATCGCTCGGATCGAACGCGAACCCCCGAATCTCCACATCGTGAACCGTGCCCAGACTCGTCTGCGCCGTCCCCGCGGTCACTATGGTGATCACTGCTGCCAACATTTTCGTGCGCATGCTTCGTCCCCTGCGTTGCGTGGTGGGTCTCCGGTCGAAGATCTCGGGCGGCTGGAGTTGGGTGTCGACCAAGATCAGCAAAGAATGTATTTGTGCCGGAGCACTTAGGTAATCTTAGCTGCGTTCTCGCCATCCCATCTGACTGAATTCCGGCGACGATGAACTCGGTTCTGGCGGCGGATGCAGCGGCGAGCTCCAGCTGGAGCGAGGGCTCTTCGCCCGAATTGACCCAGTGCCCCTCCTCGTCGACCCAGCCACCGTTGCGAGGTGCCCGCAGCACCCGGCGGTGGATGGTCGCGGCCAGCCGGTCGAGTTCATCGTGCCCCCAGTCCTTCGCCCGCGCCCCCGGGAACTCGCCGAAACCTCTCTTCTTTGCTTCTCCGGCCGCTCATCGGATCGATGAGGTTCGCATCGTGCTACCGGAACCGCATCACCTCACCCAAGCCAAGAATGAGAGCCGGTTGGGGTTGATGATGGCGGGGCTTCGCCATACGGTCGCGATGACGAATCGGCCGTGCCGAAGTACGCCGTCACCGACAGACCGGAGCGCTCGGTCTCGATATTCCGCGTGATGGGATCGTCACGGCCGAGCGATGCACCATCTCGGGCTCGATTCTCTGGGGCAACGACGGAAACGAGATCGAGGTGGGCGATGGTGAAGTTGGTGTCGATCACTGCATCGTGGAGGGCGGTTGGCCAGGTGAGGGGAACTTGGATCTCGATCCTGTCTTTCGCGGCCCTCACGATCTGCGTTTGTGGGCGCGCGAATGCGGATTTACCGACACTTCGCCCGCCGTCGATGCCGGTATTCCTGGAGCAGCGGATCTACGCCTCGGCTGTGATTTCGGACTGGGAACCTTGCGATCCGACATGGGAGCATACGGTGGGCTGGGAGCGGGCAGGGAGTAGCTGCTCTGGCCCCAACGAGACCTTAGAGTCAGCGAAGAAGGCGGCAATCCGCTCCTTCAGTCGTTGCACTCCCCGTGAGCGAACGATCTCCGAGATGACACAGATATTGAGCAGGACCCTCACGGATCGAGATCCCGCATCGCCTCCTTCTTACGCTCCGGGTCGAGCCGGCTCCAGTCCGCCCGCTGATCAGGAGCTCATCGTCCCGATCGACCTGGAAGCAAGTGGTGCGCACACATTTCTCGCCACAACCGCCCACACGCGATGCACGATCACCATCGGTTCGGGAAACTCTCTCGAAAGAAGGTGACCCAGAGCGTCGTCGAAGCGCAACACATCAGCCGGAGAGAGGCCGCCGGAGCCCACGCCGTTGCAGGTGCGCATTCGTCCGCGCCACCGGGCGTGGGAGAACTCCTCGTCGTGGTGGAAGCAGAACGCCTCGATCAGCTCGAATCCCCCCTCGATCACCTCGTCGATCCGCTCGGGAAAGATCCCGGTCCAGCCCGCCATGGTCCAGGCCGGGTTGAACTCCAGGATCAGATCCTCGGTCCTGCGCGCCACCGCGGAACGACCCGCCAAGTAGGAGTAGTGCGCGATCACAAGCACGCCATCGCCGCATCGCCATCGAACCAGTGCCAACCCTGTCCGGCCGTCACCAGATCGAAGGATTGCGCGTCCAGGCCGGTCTCTTCCGCGCGGGCGACCCGAAAGCTCGAGCTCCCCTCCAGCTTCCGCTCCCTCGCAACCCGCGTCGCCGTGGCGATCTGCTCCGCCGACGCATCGATGCCCACCACCGAGCTGCCCCGCGCCGCGAGCTCCATAGCAACGGTGCCGGGCCCGGTCGCCAGATCCAGCGCCCGAGCCCCGCGAATCGGAGCGATCGAATCGATCCGCCGGTAGAACGAAGCGGGAAGCCCCGGTCGATGGGCCGCGTAGTCGTCGCTGTGTCGTCCGAAATCCATGTCGTCCATGCTCATGATCAGAGCCTATCAAGTTTCGGCCCGGCCAGCGGCGCCTAGATCGATCAATTGATCCAGAAACAGTCGGGTTTCCCGCTGAGCGGCACACCGCAGTCGGTCACCCCGTTCCACTGAACGCGGCTGGCAACATCGAGCTCCGCCCTGACGCCCGTGGTGATCAAATATCCGACCCCCACGACCCACCCGTACCCCGGCGGACTCGCCGGAGTGGGGCCGAAATCCCAGGGCCCGAAGAGCCGCAGGTAGTTCATCGGATTGGTCTCGTTGCAGAAGTAGAAGGCGTCGGTCCGCGACAGATCGTCGGTGGGGCCGGTCAGCTCCAGAAGAGAGACGAGCTCGAGGATCTGGCCCTGGTTGAAACCGCCCTGCACGTAGAGACTGCAATCTGCGCTCGCGGCCAACTTGGCCCCGAGGGGCACCAGGCGAAGGTCTTGGTAAAGGGGGACGATCGGGGCATCCGTAGCGACCGCGTCCGCGCCGAGGGCAGCAGGGGCGACGGTCAAGAACGCGGTGGCGACGGCAATTGTTCGGCGTGACATGGTGTCTCCTCGCTTGTGGGGTCGGCGAGGGGGCGGAGCTCTACAAACGACATTTGCGCGGGAGCCCGCCCTGGCCAATCTCTTGTCGCCTTTCGGCCGCCGATCCTTGGACCGAAGGTTGTGGCCGAGCGGACCAACGATCTCGTGCGGGGACGGGGAATCGAGGCGACAGGCAGGTGCCGACACTCCAACGCGAAAGCCACGCATGCGCGATTGTTGTCATTGGTGATGGGGCTCGGTCGCCGATGCCTCTGAACGGGTGTGCAGGGGCTCCCTGTCGCGCCCCGGCCACATTCCCCGGAGCGCCGCGGGTCCCATGTCGAAGCGTGGCGCATCGGGGGATCCGTTGCGCAGCGGCTGGCTCCGATCCCTTCAAGCGCCCGGGACGAAGGGTCGAATTCGTTCCACCACGGTTCTTGCGCAGCTCCGTGCGGTCAGCGCGTCGTCGCGGCCGTAGAAATCCGAGGGCGTAAGGTCCTCGGAGCCGTAGAAGGCGAGCTCTCGATCTCGGCGGAGCTGCTTGGAGGCTCGCGCCAGCTCGTCCAGATGGGGGAGGAGAGGCTCGGGCAATCTGCCGCGCTCGCCTTCGCGGAGGAGCACTTCCGACACGTCGTGAATCCGGGGAGGGTCGATGCCGCTCGCGCGGAGGAGCCCTTTCAAGGCCAGCTCGACGATCTCTTGCGACTCACGAACGACATCGGCCCAGCTCTCGCCCTCGAAGAGCACATCGAGGGCCCGCAGACGAACGCCAGCGCGGCGCACATAGTCGGCGGCAAGACCGAGGTTGTGCATATCAAGTCACTCCCAGGACCCAATAGGGGTGCCCGCCAGCGGTTTCGCGGACGATGCGCCCGGCGAGAATATCGTGCCGAATGGCGATCAGTCGCGTAGAGAGCGCGAACTCCCGTTCGTAGAGGACGATGCCGTCCAGCGCTAGCTCGCCCCAGAGTCCGCTCACCACTTCGCCGGCCGGGGGAAGGTGAACGAGGTGCACTTCGATGGGGTGATCCGCCAGGAACGACCGGTCCTCGTCCCAAGGCGCGTAGAGCGAGCGACGGAGCGCAATGGCCCGATCGAGAACGATGAGCACGTCGACGTCCGAGTCCGATTTCGACGTCCCCCGCGCCCAAGAGCCGAACGCCGCGACCGCGATGAGATGCTCGCCATAGAGGCGGTTCGCCCTCTCCACGGTCGTCTCCAGCTCCGGCGCGCCGGCTCTCGCCCGCGAGTCCGCCAACTGGTTCGCGCAGAAGGCATTGAGCGAGACTCCAGCCTTCTTCGCCAGCCGACGAAGTCGTCCGTGGAGATCGGGATCGATCCTCAGAACGAAGCGCCCGGAAGGGGAGATAGTATCATGTGGCATGTAGATGATACTAACGCATCTACTTGCCCGAGTCAATGCGGTGGATCCCGCGGTGAGCGTTCGCGGACCTTCCCCCACTCTTGTGGACACCTCCATGAGACAATTTGGTATTGGAGGTTCAATTGGGCAATCAGAAGTTCAGCGAGGAGTTCCGAGAGGAAGCCGTCCGCAAGGTTCTTGACCGCGGCTACTCCGTGAAGGAGGTCGCCGAGAACCTCGGTGTCTCGAAGCACAGTCTGTACAAGTGGATTCCCAGGCCAAGCCGAGTCCTGAGAGGCGACGAGACGAAGAACTGCTGGAGGCCAAGAGGCGGGTCCTGAAGCTCCGGGCTGAACTTCGGCGCACCCAAAAGGAGCGGGACATACTAAGAAAGGCCGCGGCGGACTTCGCGAGGGAGTCCCAGTGAAGTACGCCTTCGTCGAAGCCCACCGCCACGAACATTCGATCGCGGTGATGTGCCGTGTCCTGCGCATCGCTCGAAGCGGCTTCTACGCGTGGGTCTACAAGCCGTTGTCGGACCGTGCCCGCGAGGACAGGCTGTTGCTGGAGCTGATCAGGGCATCGTGGCCAGCAAGCGGCGGGCGGATAGGCCATTCAAACCGGGTTTTCGTCTTTCGCCAAGTCGGAGATCGAGT
>CAZFNT010000313.1:0-5408 GCA_964520315.1 uncultured Gemmatimonadota bacterium | reverse complement strand
GTTGCCGTTCTGGGGCCGGCAATCGGTCTCCCTGCAGTTGTCGCGCCAGTGAAGCCGCTCGGCGATCTGCTCTCCGTCCAGCTCCACCCAGTGGTCCAGCCCACGGAACTCGGCGGCGCCGTCGGTGTTGCCCTGTCCATGTCCGGTCACGACGAAGCGCAGCTTCGCGCTGCCCATATCGGCCGGCACCTGTACCGTTCGCGGCGTGAAGAATGTGGTGTTGATGCTCTCTCCACCGAGCCAGTCTAGGTAGTTACCCAGCTCCGGATTGCCCTGCCAGAGACTCACGACTCCGATCGGCTCTTGGTCTGCCACACCCTGCTCGATGAGGAAGTCCACACTCACCAGCCAACCCTGGCCGCCCCCTACCCAGGTGTCGATGAACAGACCCAGGTTCACCTCACCCTGGAGCATCTGCTGAAAAGGTGTGACATCCACGCTCCAGGAGCACGCTTTCTTGTAGGGCGTGATGATGCGGCCGATCTCGAGCTTCGAGCTGTCGGGGAGCACGACGTAGACATTCCCTTTGCGATCCCAAGGATCGCATCCCCCCTCTGGGCAATCGAGAGTGTAGGTCATTGTGATGCGGCGCGCGGGTCCTTCCGGCAACACGAATACCCGCTCGACGTTGCGGCTGCCGATGTCCACGAGCTCTTGATCGAAGGTCTGAACCGCAATATTGTCACACGGTGCCGCCAAGCACACACGGGAGGAGACGAGGAAGAGCTTCAGTATCAGGATCGATCGGCGCATCGGAGCATTCTCCATTTCTGACGTAGTTCAAGGGGAATCGAGGGGCTCGGAAGGCTGCCGCGCCTCATTCAGAGACCGACGCCGATTGCGGAACCATAACCTTTGGATCTCCGCCGCCCTGCTCGTTCTCGCCGAGCGCCCGGGAGCGCTCCACCGCCGCGGCCTCGAACCTCAGCATGTTCTCGGGCAAGGCCCTGCGGGTCGCCCAATTGGCCAGAAAGTTGGGAATCGATCCACCCGGATCGCTCACTGTGCGGAAGGTCACCTCGAACCCACCCTCCGGAAGGGGCCACGACTCCCAAGCGCCGAAGCTCAGGGGAACCTCCACGGCACCCCGATAACGCCCCGCGAACTCGGCACGGACCTCTGGATAGGCGGTCGGCGGCAGGCGCAGCCAGGCGCCGCGATGGCGCCCTCGCGTGCCGTCGACGTTTCTACTCTCGGTGCTGCGACTGAACCAGAATCGCTTTGCGATCGGCACGAATCGCGGCCCCCGCATGATCTGACAGAAATCGCGCGTGTGACCGTCCCAGGACAGTCGGCGCGAGTCGACCAAGAGGTTGTTGACCTCCGCGTGGCGATCCACGTCGACCAGAGCGCCGAAGAGGGCGTCCGGAGTCGCCTCCGGCGACAACACCATGCGCCCCATGTACGCCGTCAGATCGAGCGGCTCGATCTTCTTCTGGAAGACTCGAACACGGCCCTTTTCGGCGTGCAGCCGCCACCCCTGCGGCTCATCCAGCAACAACTGCATGCTCTGTGCGAAGACGGGATCGGTCGCGTGTCCGGGGGGCAGAAGGGGAGTCCCCGAGAAGGCGAGAGTCAAGACGAGGGCGGCTGGAATCAGATCGTGCACTGTGGTCTCCAGACGTAAAGAAGGGATCGAACGCGATGTCGCTCGGCAGCGCAAGATATGAGAGGTGGCTTCGGTTTCGGGACCGCCCTTCGATCAGCGCTGCACCAGACGCATGGCGTCGGCCAATACGACCGCACCGGCGGGAGCGTCATTCGACACGCCGATGTGCGATCGCCCTTGGGGGTAGCTGTAGGTGCCGAGGTAGTTCCACCGCCCACCGCCGCTTCTTTGGTCGACGACGACGGAATGGATCACACCCCCGATGCGCGTGCCCAGTCGCGCCTGGGGCGAACGGTTGCTGCCCTGGGGCCACCAGGCATAGAGCTCGTAGCTGCCCGCGCTTGCGATGTCCACCGCCCAGTAGGCGACGCGCGTACCGCCCGGCTCGGTCGGGGACCAGAGGTAGCTCGAGCCGTATTTGTCGCTCGATGAGCTGCCCAGGATCCATTCGCCGCGCGTGCGTGCGCTCGGATTGTCGAAGACCCACTCCGCGCCCTCTCCGCTCTCCCACAGATACTCCACCTCGACCCAGGCATTCTGCAGATAGGCGAGTCCGAGATCTGACGCGACCTCGGGTGTGACGTCGCACGCGCCAGGGTTGAGCACCGTTCGTCCGTACTGATCCCGGCCGCCGTTGTACCCGTCGTAGTACGCAGCCTGCGCTTCGGGCATCCCCCGGGGGAGATCGGTGAAGAGCCGGCGGGGACGTTCCGCCTGGTTGGCGGCGTTCCAGTAGTTGTCGTCGATATTCCAGGGACCCACGTCCAGCACCCCGACCGCCGTGACGGTGCGACCCTCGTAACGGAGGGTCACGTTGTACGGTGGGTCCTCGTAGCCGGGGTGATACTCCCAACCGAGATTGGCGAACTTCAGATACTTGTCGGGAATGGCGATCTCGTAGTTCGAGTAGCCGAAGTACTGGGTCAGGAAGACGGTGTAGCGCAGCCCTGTCTCGTCCTCGTCCCGCCTCGCGCGCGATCGATCCAGGCTCCAGGCCTCCTCCAGCCAAGTGAGGAAGAGCTCGGCCTCGGGCGCGTCGAGCAGCTCCGCCAGCCCGCGCCGGGAGCTTGCGGTCAACGCCGCCACTTCGGCCTCGTACTCGGATGCGCGCACCGATCGTCGACGAGCCAACTCGCTGGGGAGCTCGCGCAGATCGGCGTCGCTCCGCCGCACCAGCTCCTCGATCCACTGCGCTTCCTCTCGGGCCAGATCGAGAAGCCCCTCGACCTTCCGCGGCGATAGAATCTCCTCTGCGCGCAGCCGCGCTTCGTGCTCGGGATTGAGGAGGATCGTCGCCAGGACCGGCTTTTCGCGGAGATCCGGACCGGTTTCTCCGACGCGCTCCTCTTGCGCCGAAGCGTTTCGAGATGGCGCAGCCAAGGGGATCGCGTGTGCAAGACTGGTCAGCGTCGCCGAAACGAGCAGAGCGCGACGTACGAGCATGGAGCACCTCCGGGGCTGTTCTTGCCTAATCCCAGTCTATCATCAGCAAGCGCGCCCCGTTCTTCCAGAGGATCGCCTCTTTCTCCTCGTCTCCGATCGGCAGCAGGCGCACCCGCTCGATCTCGACCCGCTCGTGCATGTGGGGATGCCCGCTGCCATAGACGACTCGCTCTACCCCGATCAGGTCGGCCATCTGCTCCAGGAAATCTTGTCTGTAGATACCCGAGGTCTCTAGAAAAGTGTTGTCGTGGTCGCGGAATATCGCTTCCGCCGGGGCCAGGTGTCCACCCGAGATGTTCAGCTGGCCGCCATGCGTCAAAACTACCGGTCGCTTCGGGAATCGGCGCAGGAAGGCCTCGATCTGCGGCGGGCGGGAGAACGCATTCCGCCCACAATCCACGACGACAGGGAGGGTCGCCAGAGCCCCCCGCGTCACGGCTTCCAGCGTCTCGGCATCGTCGAGGCCGAGGCCCGCTCGGTTCGGTGCGAAGAGCAGGGCGCGCCACCAGCGATCTCGCGCCGCCTCGAGGAGCCGAAGAGGCGACAGTTCCAGCACGGGCAAGAGCCCTCCCTCGACCCCTTCCGCGGCACCGGCGTGCGCTCGAAAGCCGCCAGGTTCCACTGCGCCATCCGCCGGCGCGACGACGTATCGACCGGCGACCCGCGCCCTGGGATCGCCCTGGTGGGTCGGGTGGTCGGCCGTCCAGCGCGAAAACAGATCCAAGATCACGGCATCCCCCCCGGCAAGAGACGAGCGAAATTGTTGCGCAGAACATCACCCGCAGACTTCTCGAACCCTCCTTGCAAGAGCGCGCGCGTCTTGATCAGATCGATCTGGGGCAGGCAGCCGGGACCATCCGAACCGAAGATGAAACGCTCGGGTCCGAGGCGATCGAGCCCTCGACGCAGCTCCAGTAGATGCGGCGTTGCGGAGAGCTCGAGAACGATATTCGGGCAGCGCTCGGCCCAGACCATCGCCTGGCGCACATGCGCGTAGCCTCCTGCATGACCCAGAATGATCGTTGCTTCGGGAACCTTCTCTGCGAGCGGGCCGATATCGCCGGGCAGCGTCAACTCCTCATCGCCGCAATGAAAAAGTGTCGGCAGACCGAGATCGGCCGCGCGGCGCACCAGATCGACCGTCCGTGTATCGGTGGGATGAATCCGACTCCCCACGGGATGGAGTTTGAGCCCGACGTACCCCATTTCGACCGCGCGGTCCAAGAGCTCCCCGGCTCCCGCCCCCGAGCCCGGATGAAGGCGCGCGAAGAGCAAGAAGCGATCGGGGAATTCTCGTGCGATCGTTGCGCCTTCCTCGAGCATTTCGACCGAATCGAAGTCGATTTCCGAATAAGGCATGATCGCGGCCTTCGCGATCCCGGCGGCGTCCATCAGCGCGATCGCCCGCTCCGGGGGGCTGTCCCATCGATGCCCGGGCAGTCGGTGCACGTGCATGTGGGCGTCCCAGATCGGAACGTCCGGCTTCCAGGGTCGGAAAATGTGCATTCGCGAGGGTCTCCATGAGAACGTGCATCTGGACGGGCCCGGCTCTCGACGGGGCCGATCGGATCATCGCCCCCGAGATTACCGAATTGTCCGCGAACCGTTGTTAACCTTGGAGCGGCCCGAGAGGCGCGCAACGGTCGTCGTGGCGCCCTCCGACAACCCGGAAATGGAGTTTGCGATGCGCCTGATCCCCGCCTCCCTCGTCGCCTCCTTCGCTCTGGCCTCCACGGGAGCCGCCGACACGCTCCCCCGGGGAGACTGGCTGAACGACGGCCTCGGAGTGCGCGTCACAGACGATGGTTTGGAGTTCGTGACCACGGAGTTCGAGGACGTCGTGGACGAAGAGCTCGAGCCCCTGCTCCAGGGCCTCACCCCCATCACTGTCTTCAACGAAGGATGCCTCTGGCTCTACACGGCCTATATCTCCGAGTTCCTCAGCGTGAACTTCGATCGGCCGATCTTGCAGTTGGAGGCGGTGGGAGGCCACCTCACCGCCTACGCCGAAATCAACGATCCCGACATCGAGTTCATCTTGGAAGGGGACGGCCTCTTCTGCCTGGATCACTACGACTGCTGGTCGCGTGTGACCGCGCGGGACCTGACGGCGACGGCCGATGTCTACATGGACGTGATCGACAACGAGGTGGTCGTGACGGTCCAAAACGCGAGCGCAGTGCTTCGCAACTACGAGTACGACACGTCGTGGGATTGTTTCATCATCGAAACGATTGCCGAGATCCTGCAGAGCACCATCGAGGACACCATGGAGGATTTGCTGGAGTCCATGCTGGAGACCGAGCTGCCGCAGATGCTGAACGCGTTGTTCAGTGAGCTGGATCTCAGCGGCACA
>CAZFNT010000312.1:0-5422 GCA_964520315.1 uncultured Gemmatimonadota bacterium | reverse complement strand
CAAGCGCGCCCACTATGGTCGACACCGCATAGGTGAAGCTGGCGGCGCCGATCTCCACGGGGTGATCGAAGCCGGCGAAAGTCAGTGCGAATGCCAGGCACTCCGCTCCCCAGGAGAGAATCGAGAGGGCCGTCGCGACGACCAGCGGAACCGGTGAGAGAAGTTTCGCGGCACTCCCGTAGGCCGTCTCGATTCGCTCGATGTTCGCGCCGACGCGCGGCACGTGGGAGAAACGATCCAGGGTGCCGATCACCAATCGTCGCGAACTTACGAAGCCCAGTCCGGCCACGGTAAGCGCCGCTCCGGCGAACACCGCGCCCCGGCCGTACTCGAAGACCAGCGCTCCCCACAACGAGAGCACGACCAATGAGGCCACATCGGTCAGACGCTCGGCGAGCACCACCGGCGCCACGACCGAGACCCGCGTACCCAGTCTCGCCCTTACGAGGTACGCCTTGGCCACCTCGCCCAGCTTCCCAGGTGTGATCGAGAACATCAGCCCCGCCAAGAACACCAAGAGGCTATCCAGCGGTCGGAGCGGCACATCGAGGCGCCCGAGATAATAGTGCCACTTCAGGTATCGAACCCCGTAATTGACGAGCGAAAGGGCGAGCAACAAGGGGAGGAGCGACCACTGGAAGCTCGACGTCGCCAGCCGCAGTCCTTCCCACCCCATGTAGATCGAGAGCGCGAGGTACACGACGCCGCCGACCGCCATGCCGGCCAACATCTTCCGCTTCAAATTGGACGGTATGGACAAAGACGCTACCTCGGCCCGATCACGACGATGCGAAGAAGCGGAGCGAATCCGAGATCAACCCGAGCTCCTTGTTGTTGACGATGGCGTAAGGCGCTCGGTGTGTCAGGTAGCGCCAGATTTGCCTCGGCGAGAGCAGATACTCCAGATAGAATCGGCGCTGCAAGCGGAAGAGCTCCGCCTCTTCGATCTCGGAGTAGTTGAATCGAAGTGAGTTGTAGTGGGAGAGATTGCCCAGCTTGTCTCCGATATCGTCTTTTACCTCTTCGTAGAAGGGAGATCCAGGGTAGGGCGTGAAGAAGGCGCACTGGATGACGTGGCTTCCGATCTTCTTGGCGAGGGCGAGCGTTTCGAGAGCCTCCTCCTTCGTTTCGGTAGGATTGCCGATCATGTAGTAGCAGGTGAGAGCCAGACCGGCCTTCTTGACCAGTCGGGCTCCCCCGAGCATCTCCTTCGATGTCTCCTTCTTCTTCAGCACCTTGAGCACACGATCGGATCCGGACTCCACTCCGAAGGTCACACCCGCGCAGCCCGCCCGCTTCATGCGATCGACGAGATCGGCGTCGAGAGCGTCTCCTCGCGTCTGGCAAACCCATTTCACGCGCAGTTCCCGTCGAATGTACTCATCGCAGATCGCTCTGGCGCGGTCCATATCGAAGGTGAATACATCGTCTTCGATGAAGATAGCGTTGATACCGCAATCACGTTCTTGCCGCTCCATATCGTCCACGACGCGGGATGGCGACATCGCCCGAAACGACCGCCCGAAAGTTTGTCGCAATGTCTGTGAGCAGTAGATACAGGGGTACGGACAGCCCCGGCTGGTTAGCAAGAAGCCCCAGCGCAGCTTCCGTAGGGTTCTTACATGAGAGGAGACGATGATATAGGGGTCGAGATCGAGAAGCGAGTGATCGATCGGCGGACACTCGTCGAGCTCCGCCACGAGTGGCCGCGCGGGGCTGGTTTCGAATTGGCCATTCCCTTCCGCCGCGAACGCGATCCCTGGGATCGATGCATCGATAGGTTTGCCGGCCCGATACGCCTCGCATACGTCGATCGCCGCGCCTTCGGGCTCCGCCATGAGCAGGCCGTCGAAACCCGCGCCGCTGAAAAGCTGATCGGGAATAGAGGTTGCATGTTGCCCCATTCCCCAAATCCGCGCGTCGGGAAGGACTCCGGCGATCCGTTCAACGAGATCGTTCACGGTCTGGGCCGTCTGGGTCATTCCATCGATAAAGACCACGTCCGATCGGTGGTCGCGCACCCAGTCGACAACTCGCTCGATCGGCCAGGTGTTGACCCAGGTATCGAGCAGGTGAGCCTCGAACCCCCGCTCCCGGAGCATCGTGGCGGCGTACAACGTCGGTATCGGCCACATCCGATCCTGCGGATGCTGGCGCGCTTCGTCGTAGAAGGGCGCGATGCGCACGAAGCTGATGTTCACGGGGATCTCCTCGCTCGAGGGACTTGATTCAGTATCTGACCCGCAGCCCCGTAGGATAATCCACGTAGGTCGTAAGGTGTCGCCCTTCATCGGAATTCCGCTGTCATGGACGCGCGTGAGACAAGCTTAGCGCTTCGCGCGGTCCTGTGGATCCACCGGTTGGCAACCCTGACAACGCACGTTGCCACTCGACCTTATCCACTCTGACGGGCGCGAATCGCCGCAAAGTCGAAATACGAGAAGCCACAATGACTTGGCGGCGCATCGAGTCAATCATGCAATCGTGGCACCGCGATTGCTAAGGATGAGCGCGCTGCCGACAGCGGACGCCGTCTGCGGCATCCCCAGACCAGAACCAACACACGGAGGACGAGATGTTCCAGTCTCGATTCAACGGAATTCACCGGCGCCTCTTCGCGCCCTCTCTGATTTTCACCATTCTCGCCGGATCGGCTCACGCGTACCGGGCGCCGAACGGAATCGAAGAGCTCGACATGGCCTACGTTCTGGACGACGTGATGACGCTGATGGAGTGGGATTGGATCTTCAGTCCAGCGGTCATCACCGTTCCGGACGACTACCCGTCGATCAGCGAAGCACTCGATCACGCCGCATACTACAACCAGAAGATCTTGGTAAAGGAGAGCCCCGACGGCGAGTACACCGAAAACGTCGTCATCCTCGCCGAAGATTTCAGCAACTTGACGATCGAGGGAGCCTGCGGATCCCTACCCGAAGTGACCTCGGCCGAGTACGGCAACCCCGTCTTCCACATCATCAACGAAGACAACGTCACCACGACGATCAACATTCGCAACCTCACGATTACCGGCGCATCGGGTGGAGACATCGCTGGCGTTCAGGTCTCGACTTCCGACGACGACTGGGATGCGGTGACCACGACCGTGAATCTCTCTCGGCTCCATATCACCGACTGCTCCGTCGGGATCCAGACCGGCGTCAGGACCGGAGTCAGCTCCTGTTCGACGGGCAAGTGGGGATCGATCGGCGTCAGCAAACTAGCGCAGCCGATTACGGCGATCACGGTGGATCGGTGCTCGGTCGTTGGTTGCTATTCAGACGGAATGAACCTCTGGCGCGCCGAGGGAGAAATCCTCTCGACGATCATCGCCAACAACGGCGGCGAAGGGGTGCATACTACAAACTTCAAAGGCACCGTTCGCAACAGCATTATGGTCGGGCATTCCGACAACCAGATGCATCTGCACTTTCCACGTGAGGTGTTCTTCGTCAACAACTTCGTTGTCGCGGGCTACGGCATCGATCCCTACGGCGACGGCCTGGTTGTTGAAGGAACCGACCACGATGCCGATCCGCTGCCGATTATTGGAGTGTACAACAATGTGTTCGCTGGCAACGACAACGCCGGCGCGAGAATCGGTTTCGCTCGCCTAGTCGAATCGACGTCCCCTTGCGAGGAAGAGATCATCGCTTGCCGGGCACGCTTCTTCAACAACGTGTTCTTCGAGAACGCCCCGCAGAGCGAAAAATACGCGATGCACTCGAGCCATCAGGACGCCAACGAGCTGAGCAACTGGATGGCATACAACCTCTTCTACAACAACAACGGAATGGACTACGATTCTTCGGTCATCAGTCCGGGCGCCGGCAATGTTTTCGGTACGAACCCTATGTTCACCGCCAACCCCGACGACGAAGTCCTGGAATCGGTGATCGACGCGCCGCTGATTCGGAACGCCGCCATGGGCGTGCTGCCGCAGGTGTCATCGCCCCTGGTCGATGCGGGCCATCCCGTGGCCAGTCTGAACGATGTTTCAAGCTATGCGGCGGGCGCGGCTCGCAACGACATCGGCATCTTCGGTGGCCCCTGGGCTTCGCCAGGGCCGCTGAGCGCCGGCGCGCGCCTCACCCGTTGCCTCTGGCTCATTGCCGATTTCGCGCTGGATCGTATCTTCATACAGAACGTGCTCTACTCAGAGCCGGGTGGCGATCCGTGGGCGGACAAGATCGTCTACACCGATCCCCAATCCCAGCGAACTTTGACTCTCTACTGGGTGCCCGAAGGCATGAATCCTCGCTGGCTGGGCGACGCGCGGGACGTTCAGTACCTTCCACTCGGCGACAAGAGGGTCAAGCTCTATCGCACACCGGAAGAGCGCGCCGAGCTCAACCCGGTCACCGCCCGCCGCGAGTTCGAAGTGAAGCAGTGGCCCTACGAGGAAGACGTGCCCCTTCCTCCGATCGAGTAGGGCTTCAACGTGTGGTGCGAATGGCTCTCCGTTTTCCCCATCGAGACGAGGGGGAGGACGGGGAGCTTTCCGCGTCTAGGTCGAGGACGACCGATTCGTGTTCGCTCAGATCGAGGTCGATCGTCGCCGTGGCCACGTCGCCGTTCTTGCTCGCCGTGACGAGCCACTGGCCTTGCGCCACCATACGGAACTCGTGCACGCCGCTGGCCGGCGTCACCGCGGTCTGCACCGCAGCGGGAGATGGAGACTGGCGCTCGATCTCCAGATCGGCATTGTCCACCAAGAACGAGCCCCGCATCACACTACATGTGATGCGACCATCGGACCAAGGCTCGTGTCCATCATTGACGGTCATCCGGTCGAGATCCACGCGCGTGCAGTAAGGAATGTAGTCTTTGTAGTTCATGCAGATGTCGTAGGTCTCGTCGATCTTGCTGTTCTGGTTCGCATAGTCCACCTCGAGAACGAGCCCGAAGCCCCAGGGGCCGGCCGTGAGGTAACGGTCGAGGTTCTCCTCGGTCCAGAAACGATCATTGTTGCTCGTGCGTTGATTCGTCGCTTCGAAATACGTCTCTTCTTTGCCGATTCCGTTCACGCCCGCCACGTACTCCGGATGATCTTCGGCGATCTCTTCGGCGTTTTGGGGGAAGATGGCGAAATCGTCCCCTTTCGCGGCTCGCGCGTAGTCGGCGAGCGCGAGCACCAGGTCGACCATGGCCTGACGCGAGGCAGCCAAGCCACCCAGCTCTTGGCGCGCATAGTTCTCGAGGTAGGAATCGACGAGGTCGAGGTAGATTCCGTCGAAATCCTGAGCGAGGATCCTATCGAGATAGGCGCTTGGGGAGCCGAAGAGGATCGCCTGCCACTCGGTATCCCAGTACTTCACCTTGTAGTTCCCGGGCCACTGGGGGTTCTCCGAGACTATGAAATCCGGGTCGCCGACCTGCCACCAGGGCTCCCAGTAGAATCGGTAGTCCTCGGCCTCGCCGA
>CAZFNT010000311.1:0-5453 GCA_964520315.1 uncultured Gemmatimonadota bacterium | reverse complement strand
TCGTGGATCTTGGTGATGACGCCGGCTCCGACCGTGCGCCCACCTTCTCGGATGGCGAAGCGAAGCCCCTCCTCCATCGCGATCGGGGTGATCAGGTTGATCGTCATGTTGATATTGTCGCCCGGCATCACCATCTCGACGTTCTCCGGGAGCTCGATCGAGCCGGTCACATCGGTCGTACGGAAGAAGAACTGGGGCCGATACCCGGGGAA
This sequence comes from uncultured Gemmatimonadota bacterium, assembly GCA_964520315.1. Classification (GTDB taxonomy): domain Bacteria. The sequence goes on along the minus strand of CAZFNT010000311.1, from coordinate 5,241 downwards.
GAAAGGCGTGTGCCGGCCGCCCTCTTCCTTCTTCAACACGTACACCTCCGCCGCGGCTTTCGTGTGCGGCGTGATGCTCTTGGGCTTCGCCAGCACCATGCCGCGCTCGAGTTCCTTCTTGTCGACGCCCCTAAGAAGAAGCCCCACGTTGTCGCCCGCCTCGCCGTAGTCGAGCAGCTTGCGGAACATCTCTACCCCGGTCACCGTCGTCTCGCTCGTATCGCGGATGCCCACGATCTCGACCTTCTCGCCGGTCTTGATCTGACCGCGCTCGATGCGCCCGGTGCCGACAGTGCCCCGACCCGTAATCGAAAACACGTCCTCGATCGGCATCAGGAAGGGGCGGTCGGTCTCCCGCTCGGGGATCGGGATGTAGTCGTCGACCGCGGCCATCAGCTCATGAACGCACTTGGTCGCCTCTTCGTCGTCGGGGCTCTCCATTGCCTTCAGCGCGGAGCCCGTGATCACGGGAATGTCGTCGGCGGGGAAGTCGTACTCCGCGAGAAGCTCGCGAACCTCGAGCTCCACCAGCTCCAGAAGCTCCTCATCGTCGACCATGTCGGCCTTGTTCAAAAACACGACGATGTAAGGAACGTTCACCTGGCGCGCAAGAAGAACGTGCTCGCGGGTCTGAGGCATCGGACCGTCGGCGGCCGAAACCACCAAGATCGCGCCGTCCATCTGCGCGGCGCCGGTGATCATGTTCTTCACGTAGTCGGCGTGGCCAGGGCAGTCCACATGCGCGTAATGACGGCTGACCGTCTCATACTCCACGTGTGCCGTAGCGATCGTGATACCGCGAGCCTTCTCTTCAGGCGCGTTGTCGATCGAATCGAACGAACGGAACTCAGCCAAGTCTGACTTCGCGAGCGCCGCCGTGATCGCCGCCGTCAACGTCGTCTTGCCGTGGTCCACGTGACCGATCGTGCCCACGTTGACGTGCGGCTTCGTCCTCTCAAACTTTTCCTTGGCCATGACGCCTGTCTCCTGATGCGATCAGCGGTGCGAACCAACCACCTGGCCTGGTGGTATTCGCTGTTCCTAAGACCACGGTTTTGGGCGACAAAAGAACGAGTATGATCCCGCACCCCCGCCCGCGCAACTTATTTCTTCCCCGCCATGATCTCTTCCGCGACCGAGGGGGAAACCTCCATGTACCGGTCGAACTCCATGCTGAAGCTGGCTCGCCCCTGAGTCAGAGAGCGCAGCCGCGTCGCATAGCCGAACATCTCCGAGAGCGGAACCGTCGCCGTGATCGCCTGGCCGTCGCTGCGGGGATCGATGCCGGAGATCTTGCCTCGGCGGCTGCTCAGATCGCCCATGACATCGCCGAGATAGTCCTCCGGTGTCACTGCCTCGACGCGCATGATCGGCTCCAGGATTACCGGCGACGCCTTCTTGGCCGCCTCTCGCAACGCGAGCGAACCGGCGATCTGGAACGCCATCTCGGAGGAGTCCACATCGTGGTGGCTCCCGTCGTAGAGCTCGGCCTTGATATCGACCATCGGATAGCCGGCCAAGACGCCGTTGCGCATCGCCTCCGCTACGCCTTTGCGAACCGCCGGGATGTACTCCTTCGGGATCGCACCACCGGAGATCCCGTCCTCGAAGACGAAGCCCTTGCCTGGCTCGGATGGACCGAAACGGATCCTCACATCGGCATACTGACCGTGGCCACCTGTCTGTTTCTGGAACTTGGTTCTGTGTGCGATCTCTGCGCGAATCGTCTCTTTGTAGGCGACCTGCGGCTGCCCGACATTCGCGTCCACACTGAACTCACGCAACATACGATCGACGAGGATCTCCAGGTGGAGCTCCCCCATTCCGCTGATGATCGTCTGCCCGGTCTCCTCGTCGAAACCGACATGAAAAGTCGGATCCTCTTCGGAAAGTTTCGATAGCGTCTTCGCCAGATTCTCTTGGTCGGCCCTGGTCTTAGGTTCGATGGCGACCTTGATCACCGGCTCGGGGAAGTCCATCGCCTCGAGCACGATCGGAGCATCGTGGTCGCAAAGGGTGTCTCCGGTCCGCACATGCTTGAGACCCACCGCGGCGGCGATATCGCCCGCTCGCACCGACTGAATCTCTTCTCGTTTGTTGGCGTGCATGTGGAGAAGGCGACCGACCCGTTGCCTCTTGCCTCGGCTCGGATTGTGCACCGCGGAACCGCTCTGGAGGACACCGCTGTAGACCCGAATGAAGGTCAGCTTGCCGACGTAAGGATCGCTCATCAGCTTGAAGGCCACCGCGGCGAAGGGCGCATCGACCTTGGGAGGGCGCCGGATCTTCCGAGCCTCGTCGTTCGGATCGAACCCTTCGACCGGGGACACGTCGGTGGGAGCGGGCAGAAGCCGCACGATGCAATCGAGCAGGCGCTGCACTCCCTTGTTCTTGAAAGCCGAGCCGCAGAGCACCGGCACGATCTCGCGCGCGACGGTCGCCCCGCGCAGCACGCGGATGCACTCTTCGACACCGATCGTCTCACCGTCGAGGAATCGCTCCATCAAAGTGTCGTCTTGGTCGGCGCAGGCTTCGAGCATCGCTTCACGCGCCTTGTCGGCCGCGTCTGCGAACTCGGCGGGAATCGCTCGTTCGTCGAACTCGGCGCCTCGAGTCGTCTGGTCGTAGTAGCGGGCCTTCATTGTGATCAGATCGATGATGGCGTCGAAATCCTCGCCACTGCCCACCGGAATCTGGATAGGCACCGCGTGCGTGCCAAGACGATCGCGCATCATGCCGACAACGCGATCGAAATCCGCCCCCACGCGATCCATCTTGTTGACGAATGCGATCCTGGGCACACCGTACTTGTCGGCCTGTCGCCACACTGTCTCGGACTGAGGCTCCACACCGCCAACGGCGCAGAAAACCGCTACTGCTCCATCGAGCACCCTGAGGCTGCGCTCCACTTCCGCGGTGAAGTCCACGTGGCCCGGCGTATCGATGATGTTGATCTGGTGATCCCGCCACCAGCACGTCGTCGCCGCCGAAGTGATGGTGATGCCCCGCTCCTTCTCTTGCTCCATCCAGTCCATTGTCGCGCCACCGTCGTGAACTTCTCCCATGCGGTGGAGCCGGCCGGTGTAGAACAGGATTCGCTCGGTCGTGGTCGTCTTGCCGGCATCTATATGCGCCATGATCCCGATATTGCGGATCTTCTCCAAAGGCACATGTGTTTCCATCGCTCAAAAAAAGCCGATCCGGACAATGCCGGATCGACCCTCCATCTGGAATCTATCGTTCGCCGGCCACCCGATCAGGGCGGCCCGGTACTACCAGCGGTAGTGAGCGAACGCCTTGTTGGCTTCTGCCATTCTATGCGTGTCTTCTCGTTTCTTGACGGCGAGCCCCTCGCCTCTGGACGCTGCGATCAGCTCGGCGGCCAGCTTGTCCGACATTGATCGCCCGTTTCGTGAACGGCTGAAGTTGATCAACCACCGGATGGCCAGGGCGGTGCGGCGGTCGGGACGCACCTCGACCGGCACCTGATAAGTGGAGCCGCCGACACGCCGGGACTTCACCTCTAGCACCGGCCTCACCTTGCTCACCGCTTCCTTGAACAGCGTAAGGCCGCTCTGGCCGGTTTCCTCTTCGATCTGATCGAGGGCGCCGTAGAAGGCATGCTCCGCCTTGCTCTTCTTGCCGTCGAGCATGAGGCAGTTGACGAATTGTGTGACCAGAATGCTGCCACACTTGGGATCGGGAACGATCTCACGTTTGGCGGCCCGTCTGCGTCGAGGCATCTCTTACTCCGTCCGGGGCGCAGGGGTGCGACCCTTCACGCCTCTCAGGGAGGCTTGTCGTACTACTTCTTCGGTCTCTTCGTTCCGTACTTCGAGCGGCTCTGTGTGCGCCCATCGACGCCCGCGGTATCGAGTGTTCCGCGGATCACATGATAGCGAACGCCCGGCAGATCCTTCACGCGCCCCCCACGGATCATAACGATGGAGTGCTCTTGGAGGTTGTGGCCTTCGCCCGGAATGTAGGCGGTCACTTCGATCCCATTCGTGAGACGAACACGGGCCACCTTTCTGAGCGCCGAGTTCGGTTTCTTCGGCGTGCTGGTGTGGACCCGCGTGCAAACGCCCCGCCTCTGCGGACAGGACTGCAGGGCCGGCGACTTCGTCTTCTTGTGGACTTTCTTGCGCCCTTTGCGGACGAGCTGACTGATCGTGGGCACTACGCCCTCCTGAAGCACCATCGCCCTCGGGTGAGGGCGAAGCGTGCGTTTCCTATATGGGTTGGTACAGACCTTCGAGCGTATAGGTGTCGCTCAGCTGTGTCAAACGGCTGGTGCGCTTTCCTCTTCTTCGTTCGCCGCCTTTCCCAGCCCGGCCGCGATCTCCTTGGGGGCGATCTTGTCACCGGTGAGGTCGGGGGTGAAGAGCCCCGCGGCAAAGGGGAAGGCATCGAGATCGTCGATCGGCGCGATTCCGAGGGCCTCGTCGGTGAGATCGTCGTTCGAGCTGTCGATCATGATTTGGCGATACTTCCTGAGCCCGGTTCCGGCGGGGATCAGCTGACCCATGATCACGTTCTCCTTGAGTCCCACGAGATTGTCGGTCTTGCCCTGAATCGCGGCCTCGGTCAGCACCCGCGTCGTCTCCTGGAACGAGGCGCCGGAAACAAACGAATCGGTCGAGAGCGAGGCCTTCGTGATTCCGAGCAGGATGGGCCGAGATGTCGCCGGCGCCAGTCCCTCCTCGATCGCCTTGCGGTTTTCCCTCGCAAAGAGCGCCTTGTCGACTTGCTGGCCCTCCAGGAGCGCGGTGCCTCCCGGATCTTCGACGCGCACCTTCTGCAACATTTGTCGCACGATGATCTCGATGTGCTTGTCGTTGATCTTCACACCCTGGAGGCGATACACCTCTTGCGCTTCATTGACCAGATACTGCTGCAGCTCGCCGGCACCCTTGATCTTCAAGAGATCGTGCGGATCTGGAGACCCTTCGGTCAGAGGCTCGCCAGCGACGACGTAGTCGTGGTCGTTCACCAGACGGTGCTTGCCCATCGGGATCGAGTACTCCCGCTCGTCGCCCGACTCGTTCCGCACGACGCACTTGATCATGCCGCGGCTGATGTCGCCAAACTGGACGATCCCGTCGATCTCACTGATGATCGCGGCGTCTTTCGGGTGACGCGCCTCGAAGAGCTCGGAAACACGCGGCAAACCGCCGGTGATGTCCTTGGTCTTGCTCCGAGTCGAGGTCCTCGGCACCTTCACCAAGATCTGCCCCGCCC
>CAZFNT010000310.1:0-5483 GCA_964520315.1 uncultured Gemmatimonadota bacterium | reverse complement strand
CCCGCGATCAGATCGATTGCCACGTGGTGGTCGGAAAGCTCGATTCGCTCGTCGGCCTCGCAAGCCGCCACGAGCGCACGCTCGATCTCGGCGCCAGTCAGGTCTTTTGCATGCGCGATGCGCCGGTGGCTGTGCCCACCCTCCATGCCCAGAGCCAGGCGGGATAGACCCGCGTCCTTCGTGAACTCCACCCCCAGCGCGATCAGCTCGTCGATTCGCGCCGGCCCCTCTTCGACCATGAGCCGAACGGTCTCCTCATGGCATAGCCCCGCCCCCGCGCGGATCGTGTCGCGCACGTGCGCCTCGAGGCTGTCGGTCGGATCGAGGACGGCCGCGATCCCGCCCTGCGCACGGTTGGTGCTGCTCTCGTGGTGCTCCTTCTTGGTCACCACCCGCACCGATCCCCCTCGTCGTGCCACTTCGATCGCGAAGCTGAGCCCGGCGATGCCGCTGCCGATTACGAGATGGTCGACCTCTTCGATCCGAGGCATGAGAGTGGCCTTTGTTGGGATCATTGTCTCGCCATCGCGCAAACCTGCTCAATCGCAGGCCACAGAATCCCCTCAATGCGTCCCTCCCAAATCAATTCTCTTTCAAAGATGAGACATGGTAGCTCCACATTGGCAATGTCGATTATTGGCGCCAATCTTACCGCGTCTTTTGTTGTTGTGATAACACTGCGAGCTCCTGCCCGCCGGGCGCGGCGCATGAAAGAGTCGATCTCGCTACGGTCGAAGAGGTGGTGATCGCCTTTCCACAGGTGGACAACCGGTTTCGCGCCGAGGGAACGAATGTCGCGCTCGAAGCGTTCCGGAAGGGCAATTGCAGCGATTAGTGCTACCGATTCGCCCCGCAGGGTGCCGATGTCGATGGCCTCGCCGCCGTGAAGAGGTAGAAGGCATCCGGGCGAGAAAGAAAAAGTGATGTCGGTTCCGGGATCGAAGGGGCGACCGCGGCCCCACGAATGGTGGGCAAGTGGAGCGTCGATCCCGCTATTCAAGAAGAGACGCAGATCGGCGCGTTCCGCCGCCGCCCAGGGCTCCCGCATGCGCCCGGCGGGCAGGGGCGCCAGGTCGCCGCGGGTTTCGGCATCCGCGTCCGGCATCACTACGAGATCGAGGTCGCGGGCCAGGCGCCGGTGCTGGAATCCGTCGTCGAGCACCACGATCCGGGCACCGGTGAGATCGCGCGCGGCGGTGGCGGCGGCGACCCGATCGCTCCCCACGACCACCGCGGCGGTGTCGAGCAGAGCTTGGGCGCTGGCGATCGCTTCGTCTCCCGCCTCGGCCACAGTGGAGAGAAGCCGATCTCCCTTCGACACGATCCGAACCTTGCGGTCCGCGGCCCCGCCGTAGCCGCGCGAGACGAGTGCGACACGGTGGCCACGCGAGGCGATCCGGCGGGTGAGATCGAGCGCGATCGGCGTCTTGCCCGAGCCGCCCGCGACCAGACTCCCGACCGAGACCACCGGCACGCCGACCGACCATTCGCGCAAGGCTCCCAACGCGAACCCCGCGGAACGAACACGCGACGCGACCCGCCAGGGGATCGACGCGGCTCGGAGCGCCAACGCCCCGGAGCGGCTGCCGCGCAGCACTTGTTGCGTCGCGGCGAGATCGCGGGGCTTACCCACGCCGGGCTCCCCGATCGAGGTGCTCGATGATGAGCTCGGCGGTTCGACGGGCGGCACCGGGGCGGCCGAGGCGCTTGCGCACCCGCGAAAGGTCGGCGCGCATACGCTCGTTCTCTTGCCGGGAATCGAGCACTGAGCCCAGCTCGGCGGCGATCTTGGCCGGAGTGACTTCGCTCTGCAGAAGCTCCGGGACGACCGTCTTGCCGGCGATGATGTTCGGCAGCCCGAGGTGATCGAGGCGAACGACGGCTTTACCGACCGCCCAGGTCAATGGCGAGACGCGGTAGACCAGTATGTGGGGGATGCAGGCGAGGGCGGCTTGGAGCGTGGCCGTTCCGGAAGCGATGATGGCGGCGTCGCCATGAGCGAACACGGCGTCGGCGTGGCCTTCCAGAACGGTGACCGGCGCACGGAAGCGAGCGACTTCGCTCGCCACTCTGACAGGGTCGACCCCGGGTGCGCGCGGCAAGACGAATCGCAGATCGGGGCGGGTATGGATCAGGCGTTCGGCGGCCGCGAGCATCGGCCGGAGCAGTCGCCGAATCTCCTGGTCGCGGCTTCCCGGCAGGAGTCCGATGATCCGCTCGTCGCTTTCGGCGTCGCAGAGGCGCGCAAGATCCCGGCGAGACAGTGTTTCGGCCGACTCGTCGAGCAAGGGATGACCCACCCAGCGGGCGTCCACTCCCGCTTCACGCCAGAGCTTCTCTTCGAAGTCGAAGATGACGGCGAGGCGGTCGACCGAGCGGCGTGCCTTTCGAATCCGCCCCTTCCCCCAGGCCCACACCTTTGGGGCGATGTAGTGCAGGGTGGGGACTCCGGCGCGGGCGGCACGGCGGGCGAGGCGCAGGTTGAAGCCCGGGTAGTCGACGGTTACGCACAGATCGACGCCGCCCCCCTCCAGCTCGGCGACGAGACTCCGCATCACTCGGCGCAGGGTCGGCAGATGGCGCGCCACCTCTACCAGTCCGACTACGGCGAGCTCCTCGGCCGGGAAGAGCGGCTCGACACCGGCCGCGATCATTCGCCGCCCCGCCACGCCGGCAAAGCGGACGTCGGGACGGATTTCGCGGGCGGCGGCCACGACCCGCGCGGCGTGCTCGTCCCCGGAAACCTCTCCGGCGCTGATCAGAAGGGTCGGAGCAGTGGAGCCCATCGGACGGGCAGGCTACCACGGCGTTCGGGGTAAGCTCATCAGATGGCTTCGATGCTCCTTCTGCTCGTGGCGAATCCGGAGCGCGACGGCGCGCGCTGCGAGGCGGGATTGCTCCTGGCACTGAACACAAAGCGGACCGATATCTTGAACGAAGTGCGGGTGATGCTCTACGGGAGCGGCGTGCGGATTCTGGACGCGGAGATCGACGAGCGAGACCGATTCGGTGATCTGCTCCGACGGCTCGCGGACGAAGGAGTCGAGGTGGTTGCTTGCAGCGGCAGCTTGCTGGAGCACGGCGTGGGGCTCGCGGCGCGAGAGTTGGGCATCGCGCCGGCGGGAGCGCAGGTCTATCTTCCGGCGAGAATATCCGAAGGGTTTTCCGTGGTGACCTTTTGACGTGAGCTCGCCGCGCAATCTGTCCGCAACGCTCCGGCGCCACCTCGCCAAAATTGTCGAGAAACGCCCCGGTGGTCGAGAAGCTCGACGAAATTGTCGAAACCCCTTTCCTGGAGAGGGCCCACTCCTCACCGAGGAAGGCCATAACCACTTGTAACAGAACAGCATGCGCGATGTGCACGGTATATGGCACAAGCGATGCGATGGAGGCACCTCCACACGGCCGGCGGGTGGTCCGTCGCCGACAATCGGGAGATCCCCATCATGAAGTATCTCAGCAAACTGCCCTTGGTTCTCGGCGCCGCCGCCCTCATGGCCGGCACCCTTCAGCTCTCACTGCCCGCCGTCGCCTCCGCTGGTGACTGCGAGGATCGCTGCGCTCATTGGGCGCGGGAGAGGTTCGAGCGCTGTGTCAACGCCGGTCACGACCGCGAGCGCTGTGCTCGTTGGGCTCGCGACCAGTACCGTCGCTGCGTCCGAGAGCATTGCTAACAGCTCCGACGATCCGCCGCGCTTCCCCCCCGGGGCGCGGCGGATTTCGGTGTCACATTTGAGGCAGACCGATGCCCCGAGCCACGCTCCTCTTCTCGCTCTTCCTCGTCGGCCTCTCGGTCGAAGTGGCCCTCCTCGTGCGCCAAGGTCGTGCCCTCCGCGTCGATCTCGACCGGGCACTCCAGACACTGCACGCAACCCAAGAGGAGCTCGCGAAGGCCCGAGCCGACGTTTCCCTCTCAGGGGTCGCCGCCGAGCCCTTCCAACTGATGACGACCGACGGCGACTCTATCGAGCTCGGCGCGGGCCCATCTTTCGTCGTCTTCTTCTCGACGACCTGCCCTGCCTGCAACGAAGACGCGCCGATCTGGGGCGAACTCTATCGCGACTACGCCGATGCCGGTGTGCGATTCGTCGGTGTCTGCGTCAAGGCCGAGGACGAATCCGCCCAAGCCTTCGCCGACAGATGGGATGTCGACTTCCCGGTGGTTTACACCGACGATCCTCGCGTCTCGCTCGCCTATCGCGCCGACTATCTACCCAGGCGGATCCTGATCGACGCCGACGGCCTCATCGCCTGGTCCGATCGCGCCGACGCTCCCCTCGGTGTCGAAGGTGAGGCGGAGGTGCGGGAAGCGCTCGAGGGCTTGTTGTAGAGCAAGCGTCGACCCCCAGGGGTAGCCGGCTGACCCCGGACGCAACATGATCCGCCACGGCTGATAGAGGTCAATCGACTATCAATCAAAGAGTTATTGGACGGCGATATGCGCGGGCACAACTCGTGCAATCCACGAGGCCATGCGCCTCCCGATCCATTTCGTACTCTTCCCGATCGCCGTCGCTGCACCGGCGGCGCATGCGGGCCTCCTGATTACCGAGATCCTCGCCAACGCCCTCAATGAGCCGGGCTCTCCAGGGTCGGGGGAGTGGGTAGAGCTACTGAATACGGGTCCCGGCGAGATCGATCTGTCGGGCTGGTCGCTCAGCGACGGCGACCAGAGTGACCAACTGATCGCGGCGATTCCCGGCGGGTCCACGGTGCTTGGTCCCAGGCGTTTCGCGCTGATCATCGATCCCGACAGACCGCGGGGCGACGCACCCTGGCCGCAGGGAACTCTGTTGCTAACAGTCGACGACCGCTCGATCGGCAACGGGCTCTCCTCATCCGATCGGCTCCGTGTTGCGCCGCAGATCGGCGGGCGTGCCGCGACCTACTTCGAGCGCGAGGAGAGCGAGCCTCCCAACCCCGGGAGGGGGCTCTCGATCGAGCGTGTGCGTTTGAAAGCGCGCGCGGAAGGTCCCGAAAACTGGCGCCCATCTCGTCTCGTCGGGGGCACCCCCGGGGCGCTCAACTCGGCCACCTTGCGGAACCTGCCCGCCCAGGGCGCCGGAACAGAGCAGTGGCTCTGGTCCTCGGGCGAGTGGGGGCTCGAAACCGTCGCTTGGTCCGCCGCCTGGATGGCCGAAACCAGTTCCCACTCGATGGGGAGCGATGGATCGGCCGCCGCCGCCCGCGTCTCCACCTCGGCCGACGGATCAGCGCGCCTCTCTCTTCGCCTGGGGCCCGATGCCGAGGGGCATGTGCTCCATCTCTCGCTCGATCTGGCCGAAGGGTCGTTACTACCCGCCCTCTTCGGCGGGAACGTCACTCTCGAGGCTCCTCCACATAGACCCATGGCCGGATCTTCTCCAGCTTCTTCGGGCCGATCCCCTTCACCTCGAGAAGCTCCTCCACCGTCTTGAAGGGGCCGTTTTCAGTTCTGTAGGCGAGGATCCGTTGCGCCGTCACCGGCCCCACGCTGGGCAAGC
>CAZFNT010000309.1:0-5487 GCA_964520315.1 uncultured Gemmatimonadota bacterium | reverse complement strand
TCATCGCGAGTGCCGTGAGCTGGCAGGTGAACGCCTTCGTCGAAGCGACCCCGATCTCGGGACCGGCATGCAGATACACACCGCCATCGTTTTCACGGGCGATCGTCGATCCGACCACGTTGACGAGCCCCACGGCACGGCTGCCCCGCCGGCGCGCTTCTCGCATCGCAGCAAGCGTGTCCGCCGTCTCGCCGCTCTGGCTGATCGTCACGAAAAGGGTGCCCGGCTCCGGAGTGGGAGAGCGTCTGTATCGGAACTCCGAGGCGTACTGAACCTCGGTCGGGATGCCGGCGAGGGACTCGAGCATGTACTCGCCGACGAGCGCCGCGTGCCATGAGGTACCACAAGCCAAGAAGACGATGCGTCGGATCTCGCGCGAATCCTCGTCGCTGAGATTCAGGCCGCTCAGCCTGGCGGTCGCTCGATCGAGCAGCAAACGCCCCCGCATTGTGTCTCGAATCGAGTCGGGCTGATCGTAGATCTCTTTCAACATGAAATGGGCGAAGCCGCCACGCTCGATCTTGGTGAGATCCCAGTCGACCTCGTGCACATCTTTGTCGACATGCACATTTCCGATCGTCTTGGTCGTATGGCCGTTCTGGCGGATCACCGCCATCTCGCCGTCTTCTAAATAGATGACCTGGCGGGTGTGCGCCACCAGCGCCGCGACGTCGGAGGCGAAGAACATCTCGTTCTCCCCGATCCCGATGACCAGCGGCGAGCCCTTTCGAGCGATCACCGCCGTCCGGGGCTCGTGGTCCGAAACGACCGCGATGCCGTAGGTTCCGACGACCCGATCGAGAGCCCGGCGCACCGCGGACTCCAACGAACCCTCGAAGAGGTGCGCGATGAGCTGCACCAACACTTCGGTGTCGGTGTCGGTCTCGAACGGCAAGCCCTCTTCTTCCAGCTCGGCGCGGAGCTGCGAGTAGTTGTCGATGATGCCGTTGTGGACGATCGCGAAGTGCCCGGTGCTGTCCACGTGCGGGTGGGCGTTGGTCTGGTTCGGCGCTCCATGAGTCGCCCAGCGGGTGTGGGCGATACCCAGCCTTCCCTCTATCGATACTCCGTTGATCTCCGACTCGAGCGCGGCGATCTTGCCCTTCTCCTTGCGGATCCAGATCCCCTTCTCGGAGGGAACCGCGATGCCGGAGGAGTCGTACCCGCGATACTCGAGGCGCTTCAACCCCTCGAGCAGAAGAGGGAGCACCTTTCTCTCACCTATATAGCCGACGATGCCGCACATCGATCACTCCCAGTTGAGGCTCGCGCCCGCGGCTCGGGCCGCCTTTCGAACCAACTCCTCGACCTGTGTCTCGGCCTCTCCGATGACGCGCAGAATCGGCTCGGTATTCGACGCCCTCACATGGACCCATGCCTCATCGGTGGTCAGCCGAACGCCGTCCACCGTGTCGACCTTCGCGCCAGGCAGCACATTCGCGAGACGATCGGCCAGATCGACCGGTGGCGCCCCCCCGAGGGGAAAGGCCCGTTTCACCATCGGCCGCCGTGGCAAGGAAGCCACCAGCGCCGAGATCTTCTCTCCGCTGCGGGCCATGAGCGAGAGTACCAACGCGGCCGCCAACGGTGCGTCGCGCGTGTAGTGCAGCTCCGAGAGAATGACTCCTCCGTTCCCTTCGCCTCCGATCGCGCCCTGACTCGCGCGTAGCGCCTCGGCCACATGAATCTCACCGACCGGTGTTCGTTCCGTTCCGACATCGTGATCGCGAGCGATCTGCTCGGCCATCGAGCTCGTGGAGAGGTTGGTGACCACCGGCCCCTTGCCGCCGAGCTCGAGCACATGTCGCACCGCCAGCGCGAGAGTGCACTCCTCGCCGACCGCGACCGCTTCGTCGGTCACGATAGCGAGCCGATCGACATCGGCATCGTGGGCCAGACCGATATCGGCGCCCGCCTCGCGAACCACCCGGCGCAGCGCTTCGAGGTTCTCAGGCACCGGTTCGGGGTTCCTCGTGAAAAGACCGTCCGGCTCCAGATCGAGCCCGACGACATCGCAACCCAGGCGTTCGAGCAATTCGGGGGACAGGACTCCGCCCGCTCCTCTGCCACAGTCGAGCACAACCTTGGGCGCGGCCGCTCTCACCCCTTCCACATCGACCATGTCGAGGGCGAGGATCCGCTCTATATGGTCTTCGATCGCACCGCTGTCGCATTTGTAGCCGCCGACTCCGTTCCAGGGAGCGAAGCGCCCGCCCACCCGATGCCGATGAAGCACGTCGGAAGCCTCTCGAGGGAGCAGGAACATCCCGCGCGGCCCGATCAGCTTCAGAGCGTTCCATGGAGCCGGATTGTGGCTGGCAGTGATGGCGAGCGCGCCCGCCGCGCCCAGCGTCTCCACCCGCAGCATGATCGTCGGCGTCGGGGCGAGTCCGATATCGATCACCTCACAGCCGGCCGCCATCAGCCCCGCCGATGCCGCCGCGCACACCATCGCGCCGGTCGGCCGGCTGTCACGCCCGATCACGATGGTCGCCGGCAACCCTCGAAGAGCCGCCTCCTCGGCCGCCCAGAATCCGAAGGCCCGCGCGAAACTCTCGATCGCCGGAGGGGTCAGCGACTCGCCCACCACTCCCCGGATCCCCGAGATGCTCACCATCAAATGCCCGCCGGAATCGCTCGTGAAACTCTGGTTCTGGTCCATCAAAACTCCGGAACGCTCTCTTCGGGAGCGTAGTCCTCGAATCGGGTGTAGTCCTTCACGAACGAAAGCTGAATTCGGCCGGTGGGACCGTTCCGCTGCTTGCCGATGATCACTTCCGCCTGCCCCTCGATCTCCCGCACTTCGGGAGAGTACATCTCCGGCCTGTGGATGAAGCAGACCACATCGGCATCTTGCTCGATGGCGCCCGATTCCCTGAGGTCGGAAAGCTGAGGCCGCTTGTCGCCCCCGCGACTCTCGACGGCACGGGAAAGCTGCGAAAGGGCGAGGATCGGCATGTCGAGCTCTTTGGCCAGGGCCTTGATCGAGCGTGAGATGAAAGATATCTCCTGCTGCCGGTTCTCCATCTTCGAGGGGCCCGACATGAGCTGCAAGTAGTCGACGACCACCATCGAGAGCCCGTGGCGGGCCTTGAGCGACCGGCAGCGAGCGCGCAGCTCGAGCGGCGTCAACGCGGAGGTGTCATCGATGAAGATAGGCGCTCGATCGAGGAAGTCCACCGCGGTCAAGATTCGAGACCAATCCTCCTGGTCGAGCTCGCCCCGCCGCATGCAGGAGGAGTTCACGCGCGCCTCCGACGCGAGCAGGCGTTGAACGAGCGATTCCTTGGACATCTCCAGGCTGAAAACCGCCACCGGCTCTTCCAGCTCGATCGCCACGTGCTGCGCGACGTTGAGAGCGAGAGAGGTCTTTCCCATTGAGGGTCTCGCGGCGAGGATGATCAAGTCGCCCCTCTGAAAGCCGGCGGTCATCAGATCCAGGTCCTTGAATCCTGAAGCCAAGCCTGTCACCGCCCTCGGATTGGCGCCTAGCGCCTCCAGCTTGCGAATCGTCTCGCCCAATACTTCGCGAACCGGCACCGCCTGCGCGCTCGACCGGGTCTGCGCTAGCTCGAAAATCGCGGCCTGCGCCTGATCGACGATCTCATCGGCGGCCTCGGATGCCTCGTAAGCCGCCGTGGCGGAGTCGCCGGCCACCTTGATCAGAGTGCGCAACACCGCCTTGTCGCGCAGGATCTCGGCGTGATACTCCACGTTCGCCGCGCTGACCACCCCTTCGGCGAGAGATGTCAGATACTCAAGGCCCCCGACATCCTTGAGCTTGGAGCACTTCTCGAGCTCCTCGGAGACGGTGAGCAGGTCGATCGGCTCTCCCCGGGACGCCAGCGCCTTCATCTGGTCGAAGATCGTCTGATTGTGGGAGCGGTAGAAGGCATTGTCGCCCGCCGAGCCGAAGACATCGGCCACCCGCTCCAAAGCCGTCGGTTCGATGAATGCCGCGCCCAGAACCGATGCCTCGGCCTCGATCGCCTGCGGCGGAACACGCAGATCGCTCATGGGCTCTCCCCTTCGATCAGCTTCGCCGCCTCGATCAGATCGGCCTCGACATCGGCGATCGCCTGCCGATTGCGCAGCAGATAGGCCGGATGATAGGTGGCGATGAGCGGAATCTCGCCGTAGCTATGCACTTTGCGTCGCATCGCCCCCATCGGCGCGTCGCTCCCCAGAAGAGCCTGGGCGGCGAATCGCCCCAGCGCCACGATCAGGCTCGGCTTCAGAATGTCGAGCTGCCGCCGCAGGATCGGAGTGCAAAGCTCGACCTCTTCGGGCAGAGGATCGCGATTGCCGGGTGGGCGACACTTCAACACGTTGCAGATGAATACGTTCGACGCGCGATCGAGGCCGACGGCGGCCAGAAGCTCGTCGAGGAGCTTGCCCGCCGGCCCCACGAAAGGCAGCCCCTTGCGGTCTTCCGCCGCGCCGGGTGCTTCGCCCACCAGCACGACGCTCGCATCGGCCACACCGGTGCCGAAGACGAATCGGGTGCGAGTAGCGCCCAGGGCGCACCGCGTGCAGCCCTTCACGTCGTAGAAGAGCTTCGCCAGCTCGACCCGCTCCGCGCTCCCACTCACGACCCGCCCGCCGGGCGCCGTCCACGATTCGCTCGGCTCGTCCTTTCGCTGCGGCGGCTCGACATCGACCTCGACCTCGACCTCGGCCGCAACCTCGACATCCGCCTCGGCCTCGGCGGTACGGGGTAGCACGACCGACGACCCACCCAGCTCGATCTGCTGTGTCAAGAAGCGTTGAATCAGCTCGTTTGAAGACACCCGAAAAGCCTCCGAAATCGAGCCCCGAGGCTACCCCAAAAGCGCCGTGAGCCGCCCCAGGATTTCGCGAGCGATCTCGCTCTTCGGAGCGCGCGGAAGCTCCCACCGATCCCCGGCCGCCGTGAGCAGAACCACCTCGTTCTCGGCTCCGTCGAGGGCTAAAACTGGATCGTTCAACACTATTCCGTCGATCCCCTTGGCCTCGATCTTCGCGAGCGCGCGCTCCTCGCCACGGCTCGTCTCCAATGCGAAGCCGACCAGAATCTGACCGGGCCGCCGATCCCTCGCCGCTTCCGCCAAGATATCGGGCGCGGGCTCGAGCCGCAGGGTGAACCCCGCTTCGCTCCGCTTGATCTTCTCCTCCGCCACGGAGCCCGGCACGAAGTCGGAAACCGCCGCGGCCATGATCAGCACGTCCGCCCGCTCCATCCCCTCTTCCACCGCCGCCCGCATCTCCTCGACCGTCCGCACGGAGTGAAGCACCACCCCCGCCGGCGGCGCCACGCTATGACGCGCCAGAATCAGCTCGACTTCGGCCCCCAGGTCTCTCGCCGCGCTTGCCAGCGCGATCCCCATCCGCCCCGAAGAGCGGTTGCCGATCGCCCGCACCGGATCGATCGGCTCATCGGTGCCCCCCGCCGTGATCAAAACACGCCGGCCGCTCCACTTCGACCCCGACTCGACCCGCGCCAACACC
>CAZFNT010000308.1:0-5494 GCA_964520315.1 uncultured Gemmatimonadota bacterium | reverse complement strand
ATGATCCCGCTCATATGCTCGCGAACTTCGGCGAGCGCCTCCCCGCGGAGCTTCTTCTTCGCCAGGGAGCTGATCGCCTCTCCCTCGTCGACGATGTAGAAGGTGCGATCGACGATCCGCCCTTGCTCGCCGGCGAGGTCGAAATGGATGGTGTGATCGGTCATCGCGAGCTTGGCCTCTTCACCTTTGTCGAGAGCCATTTGGCGTATGACCGCCAGATCCGCCTCGGACGCGGTGTTCACGAAGATCTCATCGGGCTCGCACATGACGATCGAGTTGGCGATCTTGATGCGTACATCCGGATTCTTGATGACCTCCAGGCGGGCCAGTTGCTCGGCGTTCATCTTGCTCTGCAGCAGCTCGGTCGCCTGACCGGCGGTCTTGATGCCCCCGATCTCTTGAAGGAGGTCCACTCCAGCGGCTGTTTGCGACATCTCGATTCTCCTGATTCTGCTTCGGCTTGTCTTGCGATTCGATTTGCACGGAAAAAGGGACGGGACCAACCACGCATACTATCCCTCCCGAGAGTGAGAAGCCACCTACTGAATCGGTCCATGGCTCCGATAGAAGCGATATATCGGGCCGTCTACCGATACCGAACTTCGATCGCGTCGAGGCGGAAGGTCTCTCCCGCCGAGCTCGGGTTCTTCTCTCCTCTGACCCGAATCTCGAGTTGATGGAAGCCATCGTCGAGATCGACCATCTCGGCCAAGCTCTGCTGAAGCTCGACCCCCTCGGCATAGGTATCCACCGTCGCGAAGAGGCCGCGATCCAGATAGACGTCCACCATCCCCTGATCGGGTGCCCTCGTTCCGATCACCCGCGCGCCGATTCCGACGAAGGGGAAGAGGATCCGCGCACCGGGTTCGTCGCTGTAAGAGAAACCTCGCTTTATACACCCGGGATAGGGCGCTCGACTCCACGTGCCAAAGGACACCATCGGCTCATCGCGCGCGTCGTCGTACATCTCATGCGTCGTGACCACCGACCAGCTCGCCCCCCCGTCCGTTGAGCGCAAAACGCCTTCGAATGTGCCGATGAAGATCGTAGGGTCGGTCGGGTAATCGGGAGTCAACACCACCCAACTCGAGCTCGCCGCTTTGTCGCAGGAGCTCGATACGAGTTGCCATGTGTCGCCCGCATCGGTGGATCTGTGGACGCCGTGCGACATCGTCGTAAGAACGATGCTGCGATCGCTCTCGAACTGTGGCGACAACGCAAAATGCGTCGGCATCGCCGGATCGAGACCCATGCCCCGCCGGCTCCAAGTATCGCAATGGTCGGTCGACTGGATGAATCCGTTGGTATCGGTGACGGCAAAGGCAAGCCCGCTCGCTACAAAGTCCGGAGCGAGCGCGAGCTGCTGGTAGGCATCGAGCGGGCTCGCTGTCGCAGTCCAAGTCGTTCCTCCGTCGGTCGAACGGTGGACCCGCGAAGTGGAGTCGGGGCCGGCGATGAATAGCGTAGAGTCGGTGGAGTAGTGGGGGGACAGGGCCAGCTCCCAGAAACGACCGGCCGGAGGCGGCGGGAGCGCTGGCCAGGTCGCGCCTCCGTCGCTGCTCCGGTGAATCTTGGTCGTCTCGTGCACACTGATGGCGAAGATCGTCCGATCGGATCCATAGGTCGGCGAAAATGTGATTCCTCGAAGTGCGTTCCGTTCGATGAGCGAATCGGGAGGTGGAATCGGAATCTCCTCCCAGGTCAGGCCGCGATCGACCGTTCTCTTGATCCCTCCCGTCGTGCCGCTCAGGATCAGCGAATCGCTTGCGAACTCCGGTGAGATGGCCAACGAATTGGAAGACATTCCGGCGTAATCGGTAATGCGGATGCTCCAGCTCTCGCCACCGTCTTCCGAGACACTGAAGGGCATTCCGTAGCCTGCGTAGGTGATGACACCATCGGATGCGAAGCTCGGCGAGATCGCGATTCTATGGCCGAATCGCGTGGGATTGATATTGGCTTGGTGCCATGTGTCGCCACCGTCGAACGATCCGTAGAGGCCTTCCATCGTTCCGCAGAGCACCATCGGTGGATTCGGATAGCTGCGCACAGTCTCCACATCGAGGTAATGCACGCTGACGCGGTCCCAGAGCTTCACCGCGAGTGGGGTGTGCTCCCAGCTCAATCCCCCATCGGAGGATCGATAGAGCCCCGCCTCTTTCGTCGTCGCGAAGAGCTCAGGCGGGAATGGATATGTCGGCACCGCGTCGACGTCGGTAACATAGAGCTCACCCAACCCGCTGTTGATCGGCGCGAAGGTGCTCCCGGCGTCGGTCGACTCGAGCACGCCTTGGTCCTTTGTGGCGAGCCAGAGAGTCTGGTTCGATGCGTAGTCCGACGCAATCTCGATCGAGGAGATATCGGCCTGAACCGATCTAAGCTCCCAACTGGCTCCTCCATCGTCGCTCATCCAGAGCGAAGTGTCGCCAAGTGCGAGCGCGATCGTGGAATCGACATCGAAACGATCCGATACCGTCAAGACCTCGATCGTGGGCGCCTCGAGATCGGCCAGGTCACCGGTCTCGAAGACGGGAAAGCTGGTGACACCGCCATCGAGCGATCGATAGAGCGTGGTGGCCGAGGCGACGAAAAGGTTGCGGTCCCCCCCGGCGAACCGGGGTGCGGTCAGGTGCTCCAGCCCCTCCGGCCCGATCGGTGGACGCCAGCTCTTCCCACGGTTGAGCGATCCCTGCAAGCGCCCAGAGCTAGTCAGGATCCACGCGACCTTGGAGCTGCCCCAATCGCTGGCTGCCACCATAGCGTCCACCCCGTCGGAGACCGCTCCACAACGAGACTGAGTCCAGATCTTCCCCGTGTTCTCACTGCGCAGAAACACGTTGCTGGTGCCCGCGGATCCGACCAAGAAGGTGTGATCGCTCGCAAAGTCGGGACTGATTGCGAACCCGTCGACGATGTCGTGCGGGTGGTGGGCACCGGCCCTAGGGGGCGCGCAGACCGCCGCGAGAACGAGCAGGAAGAGGGCCGAGAAGGCGAGGCGGTGGTTCAAGGGGATCTCCCCGGACCGCGGCACGCGCGTTGGCCCATGCATGATATGTAACGCTGGATACCGATGCGGTCAAACCGGCTCGCGCCGCGCCGCACGCCGGCCTCGGTTCGTCTCCCACAGCACTGCGAGCCCCACGAAGGTCAGCCACGGCTCGTGGCGACCCCCCAGCTCAGACGTGTCGAGCAGCCCCGGCGCCCATCCCCCCGTGACGATGAGGGGCAGATCTTCCCCCAGCTCCGCTCGAATCCCTGAGACCAGCCCCTGCACCAGGGCCGCGGTGCCGTGATAGACCCCAGCTTCGATCGCCGATTCGGTGTTGGAGCCGACGATCTTCTCGGGGCGCCGTGGCACGACGAGCGGCAGGCGCGCCGTGTGTTCGGCGAGGGCGCGGGCGGCCAGGTCGGGACCCGGGGCGATGATCCCGCCTACGAAGTTGCCGTCCCCATCAACCACTTCGAAGGTCGTGGCGGTGCCGGCGTCGACGACGATGGCGCCCGAAGGGCAGAGGCGCCATGCGGCGACGGCGTTGACGATGCGATCGGGGCCGAGGGTGGAGGGATCGTCGTATCGGAGCCTGATCGGCAGCCGAGAACGATGATCGGCCACTACGACCTCACAGCCGAGCACGGCTCCGATGGCGCGGGCGACCGCGTCGGTCCTCTCGGGGACGACCGAGACCAGCGCCGCCCCATCGATCTCGCTCTCACCGACGACGCGCCGGATCTCGGCGGCCAGCGAGTCGGGGCTCCCGGGATCGATCGAGTCCGTGGGCACCCGCCGGTGGCCGAAGGGCCGCCCCTCTCGCCAGTCGACCAGAACCAGATCGGTGTTGCCGAGGTCCGCCAGGAGAAGATGGCCCGACATCAGTCGCGCTCAGCACCGGCGTTCGATGCGAATGTCGATGCGGCATCCACGGCGTCGAGCTCGGCGAGAAGCTTTCGGCACACTTCTTGGAATCGGGTCAGCTCCTCCCCCGGAACGGCCCGCACTTCCCGAAAGGTCTCCTTCAGGGGGTCGACGTAGGTGTCGTGACGCTTCATGCGGTAGTCGAGGTGAGGACCGGTAGAGCGACCGGTGCTGCCGACGTAGCCGATCGTCTGGCCCTGCGAAACCGGCGCGCCCCTCTTTACACCGCGCGCGAAGCGCGCGAGATGCAGGTAGTAGCTGCGGTAGATGGAGCCGTGACCGATTTCGACCATGTTGCCGTTGGGGCCCTTTCGCCCGGCGAAGAGCACCTTCCCGTCCCCCGAAGCCACTACCGGCGTACCGCGATCGGCCGCGAAGTCGATCCCGTGGTGGGGCGTGACCCTTCTCAAGATCGGATGCATGCGCGCGCGCGAGAACCCCGACGAGATCCGCCGGTAGCTGAGCGGGCTGCGCAAGAACTGCAGGCGGCGCGACCGCCCGCTCGGGTCGAAGTAGTCGCTTCGACCATCCTCGGTCTCGTAACGCACCGCCTCGTGAACCGTACGCCGGTTGACATATCGGGCGGCGAGGACGGGCCCCTCCCCGACCTTCTCTCCGTCGATGCGGAGATCGTCCCAGAGCACATCGAAGGCGTCGTCCGACCTGGTCTCGGTGAGAAAGTCGATCTGCCAGGCGAAGATATCGGTGAGGCCGATCACAATTTCGGGTTCGATCGCCGATGCGATCGCGGCATCCCAGAGACTACCTTCGACCCGCCCCGACGCACGCCGGCGGATACGCTCGACTTCGGCCTTTTCGATCCGCGCGGTCAGCTCCCCATCGGCTCCGCGCTGAACGACGAGCTCCTCGAAGGGGGTCTCACGCTGGCGATACTCCAGCAGACGTCCCTCTGCGTCGAAAGCGAACCTGTAGGTTTCCCCGGCTCGCACGCGCGAGAGATCGCGCAGATCGGCGGCGGCGCGCAGAATCGCTTCGACAGTCGCGGGAAGCACACCATCGTGCACCAGCAGAGCCTCGTAGAGACTGCGGCCCGCGGGAACCTCGCCCGCGATCATTGTCGCCGGCGGTGGCTCTCGCGGCGGCTCAGCGGGGGCCGCGATCCGCTCCGGTGGACGGGGAAGACGGGTCGCCGACTCCGATTCGGCCGAGCTTTGCCCACACCCTCCGGCAACAACGAGCAGAACGCACACCATCAGCATCCCCCTGCCGAGACAGGGGAGCGGATGGCTGGGGCGGTAGGATTCGAACCTACGATCCCCGGAACCAAAATCCGGTGCCTTACCTCTTGGCCACGCCCCAGCGTGTCCACTGTTCATGAAGTGCTTGTACATCACGATCTCGGGCGGCGTCAAACACGAATCGGTCGGGCAGCAGCTCTCCGCCGCCCCCGTCTTCGCTCCGGACGATCTCAACCGATTCATGCAATCATGCCCTGGATTCGCCACTCACCTCTCTTGTCCATCGACCCAATCAAGACGATGAACACCGCCGCGACGCTGCTCCGACTCTCGCTCATGGGAGCGATGCTGGGGTTCTTCTACAACGCCTTCGGCTGGATTG
>CAZFNT010000307.1:5227-5508 GCA_964520315.1 uncultured Gemmatimonadota bacterium | reverse complement strand
CTCCAAGGGTCGGGCGCCGAGGTTGCCTTCACTTCGAATGCGACGACGGAGCGGAGACGCACTCCATGTTAGATGGGATTCGCAAGCGGATCTCGTCGGCTGCGTACTTTGGGGTGACGGTGACACCGAGATCGACGGCGAGGACATAACCGTCACCTATGAGGCGGGGTCACTACGCTGGTCGTCGCCACGGTCCAGTCGAATCTGAGACCTCGCACCTGCGTAGTCGCTTTATTGGCCGCCACCCTCGCCAAGCCCTAGCTCAGCGGATCCTCCAGCAT
>CAZFNT010000307.1:0-5217 GCA_964520315.1 uncultured Gemmatimonadota bacterium | reverse complement strand
CGCCCAGGCCGCCGAGCACACCCACCATGCCGCCGACCACGCCGACCTCCTCCGGAAAGTAGTCCGGGATGTGTTTGTAAACCGCCGCCTTGCCGATGCCCCAGATGGCACCGAGCAGAACCGTTAGAACCGCCATGATCCGAACGTTGGCCTGGAAGTAGATGCGCGTAATGCCCTTGGCCAACAGTTGCTTGCGCTGCACGGGCTCGCCCACGGCTACTACGCTTTGCTGCCAGGTGGATTTGGTGGGCAGCACAAGCACGTCGCTGTCGCGGAAGCCGCTGTCGGCCGGGCGCCGCCGCAGGGGATAGGTCTTGTCGCCGACCGTGATGGCGTCTGCGCTGACCGCGGTGACCTCACCGTCCGCTTTGCACATGACGCCGCGCCCGGGAGAGGAGAGCTCCATCTGGGGCACGACGAGCATGGCGCTGATGACCAGCGAGGAGCCGAGCACCCAGTACATGACGCGCCGGGCACCCAGGCGGTCCGACAGCCAGCCGCCCAGGGCGCGGATGACGCCGGAGGGAAAGCTGAAGAGGGCGGCCAGCAGGCCGGCGGTCACGAGCGGCATCGAGTAGACGTTGACGAAGTAGGGCACCAGCCACTGGGAGAAGGCGACGAAGAAGCCGAAGACCAGGAAATAGTAGAGGCCGAAACGCCAGACGCGGATGTTGCCCAGGGGGCGCAACATTTCCGGAAGGGTGCGGGCCTTGGCCGTGGGTCGCCGATTGGTTGAGAAGCAGAAGAAGACGACCGCCATGGCCACCATCAGGCCGGCGTAGTACAGCGGCAGTTCGCGCCAGCCCTCCGGGTTTGTACCGCCTTCCGTCAACCGCGCGAGCAGTGTCGGAGCGAGCAGGGTCGTGGCGGCGGCACCGGCGTTACCGGCACCGAAGATACCCAGGGCCGTCCCCTGGTTCTTTTTCGGGTACCAGACCGAGGTGAAGGCGATGCCGACGGAGAAGCTGGCGCCGGCCAGGCCGAAGCCAAAGCTGCAGAGGGCGAAGTGAGTGAAACTCGTGGCGAAGGAGAGCAAGTAGAGCGGCACGGCGCACAGGCAGAGCAGGATGCCGAACACCGGCTTGCCGCCGAAGCGGTCCGTCAGGATGCCCGCCGGTAGTCGGAAGAGCGCTCCCGTCAAGACCGGGATACCCATCAACCAGCCGATTTCCACCGGACTCCAGTCGAAGATCTGGTTGGAGGCCAGAAAGGTGACCAACACCCCGTTCATCATCCAAACGGCAAAACAGACCGTGAAGGCCAGGGTGTTGAGGGCCAGGGCCCGGTGGGAGTTGCGGTCGGCTACTTCGAGCATGGGCTTGGGTAGGGCGTGAGCGCATCTCGGTGGCCGGGCAGCTGCCCGGGACGCGCTCGGCGCGGCCTTTGGTGTGGGTGTTTACGAACCTCGCAGGCTATTGATCGGCGTTCGATCAGGCAATCTCAATACCAGTCGGCACCGAAAAACGCCTTGGCACCGTTGGAGCCGGCCGTCGCGATGTTTCCCCATCGATGATCTGCCGCGTTCAGCTCTTGTTCGCCATAGTACCCGATGCACTCGTTCGTATCCTGGGCTCGGTCTCGAGTCGGCCGGAAGGAGCGGTGCCGTTGGTGCTTGCAACACCGGCGCCCGTCGCCGATCGCTGCAACTGTGCCTTGCGCTTTTGCTTCTCGTAGACCACTTCTTTGAAGCTCACGAACAACCCAGCAACGTACTTCGTCGAGATGCCGAAGCGTCTGTCGATGCGTTGGAAGAGACGGTCGACCGTTCTGACGAAGGGGTAGCTGACGATTGCGCACATCCGCAGGACCCGGTTCACTACAGTGTTGGCGCCGACCCGCTTTCCCAATCTAAGCAGGAAGGGTACGACCTTTGTTCTCTCCACCATTGTGCCCTGAATAAGTGTCTCGATCAGCGAGCAGAAAACCGTCAAGGGGTCGATCACCATGCCCTGATGGCGGTAGAGTTTGATGAAGCTGAGCGCAATGCGCGGGGGCGTTCTCTGCGCGAATTTCACTGTGAGCTTGATCCGTTCCAGCTCTTTGCCGGTGATTCTCTCCATGCCCGGGAGCGGCTCGCCGGTGTCGCGGGCGTACATAGCCTCGTGCATCGTCGAACCCTTCTGCACGCGGAGACGATTGCTGACGAGCGTGTCGACACCCCATTTGTGACCGAACCACAAGTACTCCATCATGTCCTCTTCGGTTTCACCAGGCGAGCCGAAGAGGAAGTTGCAGAAGAGGAGTATGTTCGTTTTCTGCATCATCTCCATGGCCTGCTCGATTCGCTCGATCGTGAGGCCTTTGCCGTAGAACTTCAGGGTCTCCTGTTTGAGCGACTCCACTCCGAAGCCAAGTACCAATAACCCGGCCTTCTCGAGCTTGACGAGGGTGTCGATACCTCCCTTGAGAACGTGATCGAGGCGGCCCGTGCCGATGTAGAGCTTGCGGATCCGTTTCCTGATGAGCGTCTCGGCGATGTCGTCGAGAAGGCTCATGTCGGTGGTCATGTCGTCGTCGATCCAATAGACGACCGGTGCGGAGATCTCACCGAGCTCACGGCAAACGCTGTCGGCGGATCGTCCCTGCCAGCGCAAGAACGCCCCGTCGGAGTCTTTGCCGTACTGGTAACAGAAACGACAACGGTAGTTGCAGCCGACGCCCGCGCGAATGAGATCAACCTCCAAGCCGATGATATGATAGCGGTAGCGCGGGTTTCGCAGCTCTCTTCGCGGGTAGATATCCTCCGACAAGGGATGGACGAAGCGAGGTGTTCGAGCCACCCCTTCGGGAGTGCGGTAGACCACATTCGGCGTTTCTTCGGGATCGGTTCCGGCCAGCAGCTCTCGGATCGGATGATCCGGGCTCCCGCGGAGAACCAGATCGACCCTCGCGTGGGTCTCGAGGGCCGCGTCGGGATCGCTGAATCCGGTGCCGCCTACAATGACGGGCGTCTCGGGAGAAAGCACCTCTAGGACCCTGTCGATCACGTGATGCCCCCACCTGCCGAAGATCGTGCAGTCCTCGAAATATCCGTAGAGGCAGACCAGGTCGGCGTCGCGGACCTTCTCATCGATGCGGTCTTCGAATCGCATGTCCAGCAGAAGCGCTTGCTTTCCCGCGGCCACGACTCCCGCCTGCAAGTACTCCGCCGCGATGGGCGGAAGGCAGCTGTACGGGTTGACGTAGGTGTACGGATAGACGATCACGACATTCTGGGCGGAAGCGATTCGCTCCTTGACGTCGGCGATTGTGCGCATTGCAGTCCTTTCACGGTCGACGCCACGCGATCGCTTCTTCCGCCGAGCAGTGTCAGCTTGATATGCAGGACACTCCCGCCTCGGCTGGTACGCCGGGCCAGCCGGTTCGCGCATCGAGCGGCGTTGCGATCATAGCAGCGTCTTCTCTCG
Organism: uncultured Gemmatimonadota bacterium; assembly: GCA_964520315.1. Taxonomy (GTDB): domain Bacteria. The sequence continues at coordinate 1,810 of CAZFNT010000307.1, read as the reverse complement.
CTCGCCAGACCGGAATCAGGCGCTGCTCGGTGACATCAACCTGGCTCTCGGTGAAGTGGGGATCGACGATGAATCACGTACTCCCCATCGTGGCATGCAGCAAGTGAAGAACTACCCGAATCCATTCAATCCATGCAGCCGATTCTCCCTTCGGAGTCTATCTCCTTCAGCTGGTACTCGAAAGCTGTGTCGCCGCCTCTCAGAAGATGCTGGTCGTGAAGTAGGCATCATAGGAGTTGCCTGAACGCCTCGGGGCCGGTCCGTGGGAGAACGATTTGCTATTCTGGCATCCTATGTATCCTCCCGCATCGACGCGCCCAATCAACTGATCAGTTCGCGAGTATCCACAATGGCCCACGGCTCAAAGAAGGCGGTGCTGACCGCCATCGTTGCCAACTCGATCGTCACCGTCCTCAAGTTCGCGGCGTCTGCCCTAAGCGGTTCACCGGCGATGACGAACGAGGCGGTGCATTCGTTGATGGACACACTGAATCAGGCCTTCCTGCTCATCGGCCTGAAAGAGGCGGTTAGGCCCGCCGACGCTCACTACGCCTTCGGACACGGCCAGAAGAAGTACTTGTGGAATCTCTGGAGCGCAATCGGGCTCTTTTCGATCGGCTGCGGACTCGGCCTCTCCCACGCCTGGCACTCCTGGCACGATATCGGTCATTCTCCTACCGAGGGCGCCGCGCGCTTGTTCGACATCGGCGCATCTCCGCTGGCCGTGAATCTCGTTGTGCTGGGCATAGCTTTCGTGCTCGAGGGGTACTCTTTCGTGATCGCGGTCAGGGCTTTCCTGGGCGCCATGCGTAGGCACAGTTTCAAGAGCCCCTTCAAGTACCTCTTCAAGGCCAATGACCCCACCTTGGTGGCGGTGGTGCTCGAAGACGGCGTCGCCATGCTCGGTCTTCTCTTCGCCGCCATTGGAATCGGTTTGACCGCTCTTACCGGCAACGAAGTATGGGACGTCCTCTTCTCGGCGCTGATCGCCATGATGCTCGGGGCAATCGCTTTCTATCTCGGCCGAACCAACATGCGCTACCTCTCCGACATGCGCGACGAGAACGCGGAACAGACTTTCGCCGACGTAGTCGAAGCGCATGCGGAGGTGGAACGTTATCACGATCTGCGCTCGATCATCCTCGATGAAAGCTACACAATATTGGTGGGTGAAGTTGAGCTGAAAGAAGAGGCGATCATCCCAGGACTCGACGGCGCGTTGAGGGCCGCGCGCGAGGAAGTCCTCGCCCAAGTCGAAGCGCGGTGGCGACACACCGCTCGGGCTCGCTCGTACGCAGAATCGTACGCCGCGGTGACCGTCACCCTGAGCCGGGCGGAGCGCATCATCGACGAGCTGGAGGCGGAGATCCGGCGCAGATCACCGCAAGTGACCCACATCACGCTCGAGGTGGAGGGGATCAGCGCACCGGCGACCGCGCACATGAAAGACGGCTAGCCCCCGGATAGCGTAGGATAGTCGCATCCCAGAACCACACCCGGAAGCGGATCGGAACCGATGCGAGCGATCGTCGTCGTCCCTACCTACAACGAAGCCGAGAACATCCACGATTTCGTGGGCCGCGTGCTGGCGGTCGATGCCGGCCTGCCCCTCGACATGCTCGTCGTCGACGACAACTCCCCCGACGGCACCGGCAAGCTCCTCGACGAGATCGCCGCTGCCGAGACGAGGGTCCGAGTGCTCCACCGCGCCGAGAAGAGAGGGCTCGGATCGGCCTATCGCGACGGTTTCCGCATCGCGCTCGATGGCGGCTACGACCTTATCCTCGAGATGGACGCCGACCTCAGCCAC
>CAZFNT010000306.1:0-5518 GCA_964520315.1 uncultured Gemmatimonadota bacterium | reverse complement strand
TGGCGGGGCAGCCGAGCAGTGGTGAGCCGGGAGATCCCGAGGCCACGAGCGTGTCGGTGGGGTCGAACGATCGCTATCTGGGGCGTATCGAGCTGGCCGATCCGGTCCGTGCCACGGCCCCCGAAGCGATCGAACGACTCGGCGATCGCGGGATCGAGACGGTGCTGCTCTCGGGCGATCACCAGGCGGTGGCCGAGCGGGTCGGTCGAGACCTTGGACTGGAGCGGGTGATCGCGGGTATCCTGCCAGAGGGCAAGGTCGACGCGATCGACGAAATGGCCCGCCCCGGCAAGGTGATCGCCATGGTCGGCGACGGGCTCAACGACGCTCCGGCCCTGGCGGCGGCCGATGTGGGCATCGCCATGGGCGGTGGAGCCGACGTGGCCATGGAGACCGCGACGATCACCCTGATGGGGAACGACCCCAGGGGCGTGCCCGAGGCGATCGCGCTCTCCCGCGCGACCCTACGGATCATTCGACAGAACCTCTTCTGGGCCTTCGCATACAACATTCTCGGCATTCCGGTCGCCGCGGCCGGTCTGCTGAACCCGATGATCGCGGCGGCAGCCATGGCGGCCAGCTCTGTGCTGGTCGTCACCAACTCTCTTCGCCTTCGAACCATGACGATTTCCTAGGAAAAGACCGTGAGCAGCAACACATTCGAGTTCCAGGCCGAGGTCAAGCAGCTTCTCGACCTCATGGTGCATTCGCTCTACAGCCACAAAGACGTCTTTCTGCGCGAGCTGATCTCCAACGCCAGCGATGCGATCGACAAGCGACGTTTCGAAGGGTTGACCGACGTATCGATGGCGATCGCGGGCGACGCTGAGATCGTCCTGGAGCGCAATCCCGAGGCGCGCACGCTCACGATTCGCGACAACGGAATCGGCATGACCCGAGACGAGGTGATGGAGAATATCGGAACGATCGCCCGCTCCGGCACGCAGGAGTTTCTTGCGCGGGCGCGTGAGCTGAAGCAAGACAACCCCGATCCCGAGCTGATCGGCCAGTTCGGCGTCGGATTCTACTCCTCGTTCATGGTCGCCGACCGGGTCGACCTCGTCACCCGTCGGTCAGGTGAAGACTCGGCCACCCGCTGGATCTCGACCGGCGACGGCAGCTACACCCTTTCCGATGCGAAGCGCGATGGAGCTGGAACGACCATTACTCTGCATCTAAAGAAGGCCGACGAAGAGGATGGGCTGCAGGACTACACCGAGGAATGGGTAGTTCGCGAGATCGTGAAGAAGTTCTCCGATTTTGTCGCCCATCCAATCCGCATGAAGGTGGAGCGGACCGAGCAAGAGAAGGATGCCGAGGGGAAGGTCGTCGAAGGCGGTGCCGAGATCAAGCGGGAACAGGTCGATACACTCAACTCGATGAAGGCGATCTGGAGGCGTCCAAAGGATGATGTGTCGGAGGAGGAGTATTCCGAGTTCTACAAGCATATCTGCCACGACTGGAGCGACCCACTCCTACATCTGGCGTCGAAGATGGAGGGGACTTTCGAGGCGAGCGCGCTTCTCTTCGTACCTTCCACCGCGCCCTTCGATCTGCACCACCCAGAAATGTCGAGAAAGGGGTTGCAGCTCTATGTAAGGCGGGTCTTCATCATGGATGAATGTCGCGATCTCATGCCCGATTACTTGCGCTTCGTGCGCGGTGTGATCGACGCCGAAGATGTGTCGCTCAATATCTCTCGGGAGATGCTGCAGAAGGATCGTCAGATCCAGGCGATCCAGAAGCACCTCACGAAGAAGGTCCTCGACACGCTGGTCGATCTCCAGAAGAACGATGCGGAGAAGTACCGCACATTCTGGGGCGAGTTCGGCCCGGTCCTGAAAGAGGGGCTGATGGCGTGGGGAGATCGTCAGGATCGGATTCTCGATCTGGTGCTGGCGCCGTCGACGCACGACGAGAAGGAGTTGACGACACTCGAAGGGTACATCGAGCGCATGAGGGAAGATCAAGAGGCGATCTACTACATGACCGGTACTTCGAGCGAGGCCGTGCTGCAGTCACCGCATATCGAGGCGTTTCGGGAAAAGGGCTACGAAGTGCTGCTGCTCACCGACCGGGTCGACGAAGTGTGGCTCGGGCGACCTCAGGAGTACAAAGAGAAGAAGTTCCAGTCGATCGGCCATGGCGAGGTCGATCTGGGCAGTGACGACGAGAAAGAGGAGACGAAGAAGGAGCTCGAAGAGAAGAAGACCGAGTTCACGACGCTGCTCGGGAAGCTGCAGTCGGTGCTCGAAGAGCGGGTAAAGGAGGTTCGACTCTCGAACCGCCTCACCTCGTCTGCCGCTTGCCTGGTGGGTGACACGGGCGACCTGAGCCCCCAGCTCGAAGCGATGATGCGACAGTCGGGGCAAAGCATGCCTTCGATGAAGCGAATCCTCGAGCTGAATCCCGATCACGCGGTTTTGGCCAAGCTGCGCAGCCGCTTCGACGAAAACCCCGAAGACGAGTCGATCTCCGAGTTCGCGGAGCTACTCTACGGTCAGGCGGTCCTGGCGGAAGGCGCGGAGCTCGAGGATCCCGCCGGGTTCAGCAAGCGGGTGGCGGATTTGATGACGAAGGCGATCTGAAAGGGGGGGCTACGGCCCGTACCTCAACCCCACAGCCACGATCGTGTACGAAGTCTCATAAGTCCCGCGCGTATCGGGCGCGGGCTCGAGATCTCCGATTCCGAGGTAGTCGGGCCGGTTGTCGGTTTCGTCCACCTCGATATCGGGCTGGAAATAGTGCATGCCGGAAAGATCGACGCTCCAGTGTCGACCCAGGCCGTAGGAGAGGCCGCCACTCAAACCATATCGCTCGGGTGATTGGCCCACGAAGAAGTTCTCGGTCTTGACCGAGCTGCTCTCGTAGAGCGCGCCGAAGCGCCAGCCCAAATGTTCCGGATCGCCTTCGTGACGCACGCCGAAACGGATCGAGTAGGCGTCTTTGTAGTCGTAGGTGAGCGTTGTGACACCGAGTGTGTCGTCCAGGCCTTCGACGATGATCTGGTCGGGGGTGACGATCAGTGTGTCGGTGTTGCTCCAGTTCTCGAAGACCCCGGCCAGCTCGATCCAGGTTCTCTCGCCGACACGGTGCGCGAGCCCGCAGCGGGCGATATCGGCCAGCTCCAGCTCGTACTCGCCCGCGTCACCCACGACCCCGATGCCCAGCATGTTCATGAACTCGGGCAGGTCGATCGCGAGCTCGACATCGCCGTCGATACTGGTCGGGCTCTGGTAGGAGAAACCGAGACGCCAGGTCTCGACGGGCACCCATGTGAGCCCGAGGTTCCACGTCCAAGAGAAGTTGGCGGAGCGGGCGACGATATGGGCGTCGCCCACCTCGTGGGGCAAGGTCATCGCCTTGAACTCGGCGTTCACGCCTTGAGGCGCGAGCTGGGCACCGCCGCCGAATCGAAACGCACCCCAGCGCCGCGCCAGCGCCGCCCCGATCCAGGCGGTGTAGCTCTGGTCTTTGATGATGGTGTAGCGGGTGGGGCCATCCTCATCGTAGGCGAAGCGGCCCTTGTACGGTCCCCAGGCGCCGAAGCCGAAAGCCCAATCGCCCCCTCCGTAGGCCCCGAACAAGCCAGGCACCTGAAAGAGCCCCGCCTCATTCTCGGCGAGGGGATAGTCGAGCGCCAGCTCCTGATTCGGAAGATCGAAGAGCCAGGTGTCGGAGGCCCGCTTGAAGGTGTGGGGAGCGTGAATGAACGCCACGTCGATTGCCAGATGCCGTCCCTCCGCGAGATCGGAGAGGTTGGCGGGGTTGTACCAGATGGCCAGGGGATCGATTCCGCTCGCCACGTACGCACCGCCCGACCCGAGCGCGGGGGTGCCGATGGCGGGAACGAACATGCCGGCCGCGGGCGCGTCATGGAGCGGCGCGACGAGGGCGATGGCGATGGCCAGGAGGAAGGGCTTGGCGCGAGGGGGCATCAGGGCTCCTTGCTGGGGATTGAGGTCCGGGAGGATAGCCCAGATTCCTTGCAAGACACGGGCGTCAGTTCGTCGCGAAGGGCTCGTACTCCCCGAGCTGGCGGGCGAGCTCCTCGGGATCGGTTGTCGGCAGGTTGCAGACACCGCCCCGGCACACGAAAGCCGTGGCCCTGCCATGGAGCGGCGAGCGGTCTTCCAGCAAGGCCAGCCCTTTGCTCGACCGCCCGTTGCCGACCAGCACCAGATTGGGGCAGTAGACCTCCGCCAGCTTGTCGAGCAGAGGCTTGGCCGATAGGGGGGAGCCGTCCGGCGCCACGATGACGAGCTCTTTGGCCGCGTCGTCTCGAAAATCGACGGCGAGGAGCATCTCGGCGAGACTCGCGGGTGAGCGTGCGAGGGTCGACGCGAAGGCCTTCAGCAGTGCGTCGCCCTTCGCCCGCCACAGATCGTCGGTGGTGATCGCGGCGAGGCGATAGAGGTTTCGGGCCGAGACGGAGTTGCCTGAAGGAACCGCCCCGTCGCGCGAGGGGCGCTCCCGCGCCAGCAGCTCCTCCGCCCCCACCGCCGTGAAGCGGTAGCCGCCGCCCTCGTCCGAGAAGAGGCTGTCTTGCGTCGTCTGGATCGAGATCGCTTCGCGCAGCCAATCGCGGTCCCAGGTCGCCTCGAAGAGATCGAGACAGGCCGCCACGACGAAGGCGTAGTCGTCGAGTACGGCGTCATGACGCGCCTTCCCCTCGGCCCAGGAACGGTGGAGCCGACCCTCGCTGCGCAGAGAGAGCAAGAGGGTTCGCATGGCCCGTTCCCCGACCCGGGCATAGGGCGCCTGTCGAAGCACCATCGCGGCACGGGCATGAGCCGAGACCATCAGTCCGTTCCAGGCCGCCAACACCTTTTCATCGCGCTGCGGCGGGATTCGCAGCGAGCGTGCGTCGTAGAGCCTCACCTTCGCCTCGGCGACTTTCCCTTCGAGCGCATCGAGCGTGAGCCCGAGCTCGGCCGCCACCAGCTCGGTCGGTCGCGATCGGTGCAAGATGTTGGCCCGCTCGAAGTTCCCCTCTTTCGTGACGCTCCAGTAGGCAATCGCCACGCGGGCCAACTCCTTGCCGAGAGCAGCTTCGATCTCCTGCGGAGTCCAGACGAAGAAGATGCCCTCTTCGCCCTCGCTGTCGGCGTCCGTGGCGCTGTAGAAGAGCCCTTCGCCCGAGGTCATCTCGCGCTTTACGTAAGCGAGAATCTCCCTCGCCACATCGGCGAACTCCTCGCGCCCCGAGGCCTGGTACCCCTCGAGATAGTCGAGGGTGAGGAGCGCGTTGTCGTAGAGCATCTTCTCGAAATGCGGCACGAGCCAATGCGAATCGACGCTGTACCGATGAAAACCGCCGCCGATCTGATCGTACATACCCCCCGCCGCCATCCGCTCCAGAGTGGTAACCGCCATCTCGAGCGAGTGCCTGTCGTCGCCTCGGCGGTGGTAGCGGAGCAGAAGGCGGATCGGCAGACTTGATGGGAACTTGGGCGCGCCCTTGAGTCCACCGTTCACTGTGTCGAATCGGTCGCCGAAGAAGAGGACGGCCGAGCGC
>CAZFNT010000305.1:0-5544 GCA_964520315.1 uncultured Gemmatimonadota bacterium | reverse complement strand
ATCGAGAGCGTATGGAACGCCGATACGAAATCGGCGGGCGGACTCGAAGCGGCGGTCCGGCAACGGATGAGGCTGCTCAGCGATGGTGCGCGCGACCTGGTAGGGAAGGCAGCGGTGCTCGGTCCACGGATTCGCTACGACTTGCTCTCGGCCGTCTCGGAGCTCGAGGACGAGGCGGTTCTGGACCATCTCGACGAGGCGTTCCGGCTGAGAGTCATGGAGCGTTGCCCCGGCGCCGGCAACGCCGTGCTGCGCTTCAACCACGAGCGGGTTCGAGATCTGACCGCGGCCGCTCTCGAGCGCGGAACGCGGCGCGGCTACCAGACGAAGGCCGCGCAAGTTCTGCTGGCCTTCGATAACGATGATCTGCGGGCGGAGGCCGGTGTGCAGCTCTTCCGCGCCGGCAGCGTGCGCGAAGCGCTCCCTCACCTACTTTTTGGTGCCGATAGAAGCTCGAACGCATCGAATCTACCGCAGGCGATCGAGCTCTACCGAATGGCGCTCCGCTGCGAGGAGCGCTCGTCCGATCAGGCAAAGACCCGCCTCGCGCTCGGTGAGCTGCTGCGCCAGGTGGGACACCCCGAAGAGGCGAAGGAAGAGCTGCTCGAGGGCTTGGAAGACGTCTTGCCCGCGGCAGGCTCGAAGGCCCTGCTCAATGGTGGGGACCTGGATGGGATCACCGGGGAACGCGCCTCGACCGTGGCGAGATTCCTGAGCGCGCTGGGGAGCGTCCACCTTCACATGGGGGATCTGAGCGGCGCCCGGCAACGATATCGAAACGCCCTGGCACTCCAAACGCGGGCGGGCAAGGGGGCCGAGACCAGAGCAACAAAGATGAACCTGGGGATTGCCCTGGGCGGAGCCGGCGACATCCCCGCCGCCATCGAGCTGCTCGAAGAGGCGTTGGCCGACAGCGACGAGCAGGATCGGCTGCGCGCCCTCGCTCTGACGAATCTGGGGCACTTCCTCAATCTCTCCGGGCATGGCGGACGGGCGGTGGAGACGTACCGCGAAGCGCTAGATGTTGCGCGCTCGCGCAGCGACGACTCCACAGCGGCGGCGGTGCTCGGGAATCTCGGCGAAGTGTTGCAGGGGCTCGGCAGACTCCACGAGGCGCTGGATCACCACGAGCGATCGCTCGAGATCAGAGAGAGGATCGGTGACACGGTCGGCCGTTTGCACGCCCTGAACGGGATCGGAGAGGCGCTCGTCGGACTGGGGCGTTGCCGCGAGGCCCGGGAGACCTTGGATCGAAGCGAGAGGCTGGCGAAAGGCGCCGGGTCGTTGGCACAGATGGGTGACGCGCTGCTCTGCCTCGGCGAGGCCCAGATCTGCGCCAGCGAGTATGAAGAGGCGCGCCGCCATCTGGACTCCGCGCTCGTCGCCCATCGCAGGGTTGGGGAGCCGGGCCCGATAGCGTTGACCTTGAAGGCTCTCGGGGCGATGGCGATCTCGGCGGGGGACTTGAGAGAGGCCGAGACGCTCCTATTCGAGGCCGCCGAGGTGGCGCGTGCGGTGGAGCGCCCCCGGATCGATGCCTCGGTGCGTTACCACCGCGCTCGCATCGACGCCTTTCGCGGCAACTTCGAGGCTTCCCGATCCGGATTCGAGGGCGCACTCTCGGTCTTCCAGAGGATCGGCAACCGCCGCGGCGAGGTTCGCGCATCGCTCGCGCTCGCCGAGCTCGACCACGCCGAGGGGAGTCCTCGCGAGGAACGAAGCGCCCGAGCGATCGAGATCGCGCGCCGATACGGGGGGAAAGCGCTGCTGGCGGAAGCGCGGATCGGGCGGTCGGTCTGGCTGGCCGGGGTCGGCAAGCTCGCCGCGGCCGAGCGAGAGGTCTGCATCGCGATCGAAGAGCTGGCGCATCGGCCCGCTCAACAGGCGGTAGCGCGTGCGCAGCTGGGTGCGGTCTCGGCGGCACGGGGACGGATCAACCGTGCTGAACGCGAGCTCGCCGTGGCAACGCGGACCCTCGGACGTCTGGGCAGACGTCTCGAAGAGGGCAGGGCGCTCCTCAGTTGGAGCGAGATCGAGTACGGTCTGGGCGATGACGAGAGCGGCGCGGAGCACCACGGCCGCGCACTGGCGATCTTCAAAGGGATCGGCGCCCTCGCCCTCGCAGACAGGGCGCGCGAGCTCGAAAGGACCCGATGACGGGGCTTCCAAAGGAACGGAAGGCGCTGATCAGCTTGCTGCGCGCCGTCGAGAACATCGTGTCGATCACCGACCTCGATCTGCTCCTGGAAGAGGTGCTCGACATATCCGTCGACATCCTCGAAGCCGATCGGGGCATGGTCTTCTTGGGGGACTCCCGCTCGGGCGAGCTGCACTTCCACTTCGGCCGCAATGTCGACCGACGCTCGATCGACGAGGCGCGCGAGTATTCCTCGAAGTTGGTGCGACAGGTCGGTGCCGAGGATCTCGTCGTCGTGGAAGATGTGCATCAGGACTCCGGTTTTTCCGCCTACGAGTCGATCGTCCGCTACGACATTCGCGCCGTCATGTGTGCCCCGCTGCGGATCGGTGGTGAGGTGAAGGGGGTCATCTACCTCGATTCGAGAAACCGCTCCCTCGAGGTGGACGAGACCCGAAGAACATTGCTCTCTTCCTTCGCGAATCTGGCGGCGAGGGTCATCGAGACTTCGCGCAGACACCGAAAGACCGAGACTGAGCGGGACCGCCTCTCGACGGAGAACGAGACTCTCAAAGAGCGGATGCCCGAGGCGGAAGGACTCATCGTCGGGCGCAGCCCCGTGACGCGAGCATTGATCGAGACGATCGCCAAGGTCGCCCCGGGGCCTTCGAATGTGCTGATAGAGGGCGAGACCGGAGCCGGAAAAGAGCTGGTCGCTCGGGCGATCCACGCGCAGTCAAATCGGGCGAAGGGACCCTTCATCGCGGTCTCCTGCCCTTCGGTGCCGCGCGAGTTGATCGAGAGCGAGTTCTTCGGGCATGAGCGCGGTGCGTTCACCGGCGCCACCGGGCGAAAGCTGGGCAAGTTCGAGCTGGCGGATAGAGGAACGATCTTCCTCGACGAGATCGGCGACATGGATCTGCCGACTCAGACCAAGCTGCTCCGCGCGATTCAGGAGCGCTCCTTCACTCGCGTTGGGGGGAACCGCACGGTTCGGGTCGACGTGCGAATCCTCGCCGCGACGAGTCGGGACCTCGTGGCGGAGGTCTCCGAGGGGAAGTTCCGCGAAGATCTCTTCTATCGACTCTGCGTGGTGCCGATCCGAGTTCCATCACTGCGCGAGCGCCCGGGTGACGTTGCGATCCTGGTGAGACACTTCGTGGAGCGTTTCAACCGGATCTTCGGGCGTGGTGTCGAGGAGGTCGCCCCCGACGCCATGGAGCTGCTCTCCGGGCAGTCGTGGCGGGGCAACGTCAGGCAGCTCGAGAACGCGGTGGAGTACGCCATGAACCTGGTGCCGGGAAGCTGCATCACCAGAGACCACCTGCCGCCCTTCCTGGACGATGGAGCCGGCGAGCCCGCCGCGACGGAGAGCAGCGAGTCGAATCTCGACGGGGCGATCGTCGAGCTCGAGACGCGGATGATCCGCTCGGCGCTGGAGCGCTCCGGGGGCAACCAATCGGAAGCCGCGCGAATCCTCGGCGTCACCGAATCTCGCATTCGGGCCAAGATCAAGAAGCATGGAATCGATTGATTGGCTCGTCGAAAACAACGAGGCGCGGCGCCGAAACCGCCGAAATCACCGAGATGGGTCGAGTCGCGCGCAGGTTGGTTTCGAGTAGCGACACCGTAGGTGCTTGAATAGCAATGGTTTCTGGGGATATCCCTCGGGCGGGGGACTGGTGGCACGGTTGCTGCAAAACCGGGCGGCAAGTACGAGACCCGATGCCTTCCCCCCTGGAGAATCCCATGAAGTTCACGACCGCCGCCTCACTGCTCCTCGCCGGCACCGCCTGCGCCAATACCCAAATCCTCAGCCACCGGGTCGTCGAAGAGGGCCAATTCTCGGCCATCAGCGGGCGCCGCTACGAAGTCGTGGAGAACCAGCAGGAGTGGACCGCACTCTGGTTCGAGCACCGTGGACTAGAGGCCGAGCGGAACGACGTCCCAAAGATCGACTTCGATAAAGAGATGGTCGTCGCCACTTTCATGGGCTCACAGACCACCTACGGCAACCGGATCTACCTCGACCTCGTCGCCACCGACGACACCAAGTGCGCGGTGAAGGTCGGCGAGGAGATCATCCAGCGCGGCGCTCGTGTCTACTGTGCGCCCTTCCAGTTCAGCGCGATCAGCCGGACCGATCTTCCGGTACGCTTCCTCGACCAGGAGCATCCCTTCGAGAGCCTCGACAGCGGCCTCGATAGCCACCAGTCGAAGCCGGCGGAGTTCGTCGTGCGCGACGATAAGGAATGGAGCGAGGCCTGGGGCCTGACCCTCAACAAGAGCCTTGCCCCATACGTCGACTTCGAGACCGAGATGGTGTTGGCGGTATTCCTGGGCGAGCAACTTTCCAACGGCCACAGCGTGCGGATCGCCGACCTCAGCGAGACCGAAGTCGCGAACGCGTCGATGCTAGTGCCGATCTTCATACACCACCACACGCCCGACAAGGCGCGCCTCCCGATCGTCACCAGCCCCTACCACTTCGTCGTAACGCCGGCGAGCGATCTACCGGTGAGGTTCCAACGAGTGGAGTTCTAGAAGAACGAGAAGCGGCTGCACCTCGCGATGCAGCCGCTCCATGCCAAGAGCGGAAGGTCATGCCGCTCTTGGGATTTCAGGTTTCAGGCTACTCGGTGGAGCCGAATGCCTGAATCGTCGAGACCATGATCTCGGAGCCCTCGTCGAAGGGGCAGGGTCCGGCAATCTCGTCGTAGTTCAGCGGATCGAGCCAGACGTTCCACCCACCATCCTCCCGGTACATGACCATCGTGCCGTCGAGGGGCAGACCGTCGATGACGAAGCCGAAGTTGTAGCCGGCGACACAGGGTCGGCCTTCCATGCACTCGACCTCGCCAACACCATCCACAACACGGCCGTGCATCTCGACATCGGTGCCGTTGCAGTCGGTGTTGCGCCACCAGCCGTTGATCCTGCCACCTTCCAGAGTCAGCTCGAGCCCGTCGCAGTACGGATCGAAATCGAAGCAGGTTTGGGCCTGAACGGCGCTGGAGAGGAGAAGCGCGGCTGCGCCAATGTAGAGTAGATTCTTCACGATTCTGTCCCCGTTCGAGAAGTCAGGGTTGCACCCGTTCAGGGCCGTTGGGGGGTCCAACGGCTTGGGTCTGAGCGGATCTATGGAAACTGATTGAGCATCCAGTCTAATCTCGATCTTCAACTTTCACCACCCTGTGATTTCATCTTTCTTGGACAGAAGGCAAGAAAACCGACGACGTCCTCCGCTGCCCGCCCCCTAGAATCAAGGAGAGCACCCGATGGCATCGATGCTGTTCAGCGACGAGCACGAGATCTTTCGCGACGCGTTCCGCGCCTTCGTCGCGGCTGAAGTGACGCCGAATGTCGAAGAGTGGGAGCGGCAACGCGAAGTGCCGCGGGAGCTCTGG
>CAZFNT010000304.1:0-5549 GCA_964520315.1 uncultured Gemmatimonadota bacterium | reverse complement strand
GCTGGTGGCGATCACTCACGCGGAGGAGTTCACGGGGGTACTCGGGAGCCACGCAGCGTGGCTCATGCGGCGGGCGGCCCGGGTCGTCCACATGGCGAAGAGCGCGGGGGACTGGTCGAGCGGGGGAGTGGACAAGCCCGTGCGCGTCGTCAGCGGTTTCGGTCTCTCCAACGCCCGCGAGCACGCCGAACTCCTGCTCGGGTCGACGGTCGAGATCGTGGAAGGGGAGGAATCTGTCGAGCTCCCCTGGGTGCTGGTGGACGCGTCGGCGGGTGCGGCGCCCTGCCGCGATACGATTCGAGAGACGCTGAAGGGGGATGAGCGCTGGCGAGAGATCGACGTGCGCTCGCTCCAGGGGGAGTTGGGCTCGTACTCGCCGGGGATCTGGTTGGTGGAGCGGCCGGGAGAGATCGAGTGGTTTCGATCGGCCGCTTGCAAGGCGGCCCGCCGTCATGCGGCCTGCGATCCCGATTCTGAGGCGGTTCGGATCGACCAACTGTTGGCCGCTTCGGCCGAGGCTCCATTGGCTCCTGGCGATGAGCGCTGGTTCGGCGCGGGGACATGGGCTCTGTTGGAGCCTTTCGATCAACGCCTGGTGCAGGGGGAAGAGGCGGAGGACGGGAGCGTGGAGTCGGCATGGCGTTACCGGGGCTGGGAGCCACCGGAGGCCCTCGTGCAGCCCGAGGCCCTGGAACGAGTGCCTTTCAGGGTCGTGACGAGCGGCCGTAAGTACGAGGTGGTAGGGTCGCTCTGCCATGGAGAGGTGGCGTTCGCTGCCCACGAGGGCGCGATTCTCGAGATCGGTAGAGAGCACTTCCGCGTGCGTGAGGTCGATCTGGACGAGCGTGAGATCTGGGTGTCGCCACAAAAGAAGGCGGCCATCGAATCGGGGCGGGGGACGGTTCCGCGCCACCGCCGCCACCATGAGATCGTCGAAGTGATTCGGGCGCACTCATCCCTCGGCGACGGGTCTCTTCCCGTGCTCGGTAGAGTCGAAGTGGTCGATACAGTCGCAGGCTACTCACTGACGCGAACCGCCGGTAGGCAGCCAGAGCTTTGCGAGCTCGATCCACCCTTCGTGACCACATATCTCACGACATGCGCGTGGATCGATCTCGTGCCTGGGAGCCTGGCGCGAATCGACGCCGCGGGTGGCGGGCGCGCCGAGACTTTGGCGTTCGCGGCCGACCTACTCGGGCGCCTGCTGGTCTTGAGAATCGGAGCGGAGCATGTGGGGGAAGTGGTCGTATCGGCCTACCGATCCCACGCGGCGCTCGACGGGGGGGGGATTTTCGTGCACGAGGCCATGCCTCACGGGTCAGGGGTGGCGAACGCCTTTCTCGACCTGCTGCCTGAGCTGCTAGAGAGCGCCGCGCGCACGTTGCGATTCGATTCCGCGATGCCTCCACGCCTTCCGGGCCGGCTCTTCGGGGGCGGCGAGCGGGCCGATTCCACGACTCGGCGTGGGGGGCTTGCGCTTGTCGAGCGCCTCCAGGGTGGGGGCTGATACCTGTTCAGGCCGTGCGCAGGTCGGCGCCGGTGTCTTACGCTGGCCCGAGGCGTGCGGGCCGGGCCGGCGCCGGATCGGGCTCAAGGCCGAATCGTCTTGGTGTGAAACAGGTTAGGGAGTCGCGGCGCTTGGAGCCGGCAGGGCTGTGTTGGCGCGAATCGGCGACCGGCACCGCAAGCGATCCTGTTCAACACCTCAGCAAAGGCCTGCCAACCAGGATGTCGCTTCTCAGTTGCTTCGGTACGCGCTAACTGCCTGTCGTTCCGAGGATTGAAGCCGATGAGTCGCGGTAGAACGACGACTGGCATGGGCCATGCACAAGGGGGCAGCGCAAACCCAGCAACGCGACCCGCCTCGGCATCCGCCAGGGTCAGCCCGCCTTCCCCGGCGGATCCCAGTCTTCCCCCCCTCCTCGGAGAACCTCGCATGGGCCAACAACAAATCCTCCTCATCGTTCTCGGCGCCATCATCGTCGGCATCGCGACCGTCGTGGGTATCAACATGTTCAACGAGAGTGCGGCGAACGCCAATCTCGATGCGGTCTCGAACGACCTGCTCAATCTCGCATCCAGGGCACAACAGTACTATCGCAAGCCGACCAGCATGGGTGGCGGCGGTAAGTCGTTTACCGGCCTGACCGCAGACGCGGCGGGCATCGCCCAACTCACATCCAACCCGGTCAACGACAATGGCACGGTCTCCATTTCGGTGGCCGGCAACGACTCGTTGGTCACGATCCAGGGCCTCGGTGTCGAAGATGCCGACAAAGATGGCGATCCAGTCTTGGTCTCCTGCACGGTGACCTCATCCGGCGCGTCGCTCTCGATCACCGACCGCTAGAACGTTCCCCGCTGGGCGAAGGCTCCGCGGCGGCCCTCGGGTGCTCCGCGCCCGGGGGCGCTCTGCGTGAGGTGCGGGGACCGCCTACGCCAATTTCAATCACTCGCTTTGTTGCAGTCTTCAGGGTGATCGTCCGGCTCGTCAGGGGCCAGGGTGAGAGACATGCCCGTTTATCGCTACCAAGGAGTCAATCCGCGCAACCGCCCGGTGCAGGGTGTCATGCACTGCGGGTCCGGCCGCGAGGCGCGCGATAAGGCTGCCGCAATCGCGCGGAGTCGTGCGATTCGACTCACCGGCATCCAACGAAGACGCACCTACGTGTACAGGGCTCGCCGTGGCGCCGAGGCGGTGGTCAGGGGCGAGAAGAAGGCATTCGCCCGTCAAGATGTCGAAGGGGCGCTCAGCCGCGCGGGCTTTCGAGCCATCAACGTGCGCCCGCGGCTCACCGATGCCTGGATGAGGCCCTCGTTCAAAGATGTCGTGATGTTCATGCGGCTCTCGGCGGATCTTCTTCGCGAGCAGTTGCCGTACGACGAGATCTTGACCCTACTCAAGAGCGACATGCCCTCGCGCGCTCTGCGCGACGCGATCGAAGAGATCTACCAGGATCTGAAAGACGGTCGAACCGGGCACGAGGTCTTCGGAAAACACCGCGATGTATTCGGGCAGTTCCCGGCCTACATGCTGGGGATCGCGTCGACCAGCGGGAACATGGTCGAAATCTACACGGCGGCGGCGAAGTTCCTGGAGCGCAATGCGGAGTTCAAGAAGATGCTCCGTTCGGCGCTCATCATGCCGGCGGCAACCTGCGTCGCCCTACTCGCTGTCGTGGTCTTCTATGTGGGGTACATCTTTCCGAAGACCGCCGAGCTCTTCTTGCGTTTCGACATGGATCTGCCGCCGATGACGGCGGGAACCATGGAGCTATCGTACTTCATTCGGGACGAGATCGGCTGGATCCTGGCCTTCTTCGGCGTCTTCGTGCTTGCTGTCTGGCAGGCGTTTCGCAACTCTCGCGTGCGCCTCTTTCTCGATCGGTGGGTACTGAAAGTGCCGATTCTGGGCCCGCTCTTGCAGAAGACATCGATCGAGATCTTTTGCAGAGTGTTCTACGCGACCTACAGCGGCTCCGGCGACAATATCGAAGTCATCCGTGTCGCCGCGGAAGCCTGTCAGAATCGCCACATCGAGAAGAAGATCAAAGAGGAGGTCCTGCCGCGAATGATCCGCAACGGATCGGGTTTCGTGGAAGCGCTCGATCGTAGCGACGTATTCACGAAGACCGCGATCTCGAGGCTTCGCTCGGGGGCCGAGACCGGCACGATCAGGCAAACGGCGCTTCAACTAGCCAACTACTACGAAGCCGACACGACGTATCGACTCCGTGCGCTGGTCGACTACGTACAGATCATGCTCAGCATATTCATCGTGCTCGTGATGATCGCCATCACGATCGTCTCGTCCGAGACCGCCATCATCCACCCGAATCCCCCCGGAACGGTCTCGTGAAGTTGCCCATCTCGCAGCGCAGTACGACACCGGCGCCGGTTGCGCCCACCGATGCCGTCAATTCCGACGACCACGTCGGCAGCGCTCCGCCACCACTCTACAAGACGACAGATCACGACAGAGCACTTCAGATTCGTGCCACCGACAGAATAGGCACCCGTCTCGCAAAGCGCGGCCTGATCGATCAAGAAACACTCGAGCGGGCCCTGCAGCTTCAGTCCGAGGACCCGAGCGCGAGCCGGCGAAGGCTGGGCCAGATCTTGACCGAAGAGTGTGGCGTCGAAGCCGACCCGATCGCGCGCGAAGTCGCATCGATGTACGGTTTTCCGGAAGTAGATCTCTCAGAGGAGGCGATCTCTGAATCCGAGTTCTCTGTCGCCACCGAGATCCTATCGGAGCTATCAGAGGAGTTCCTCGATGAGCTCAGAGAGCTCCCGCTGGTACCACTCGCCGACCGAGAGGGCGGGCGCTCTCCGATTAGGCTGGTGACCCCCGATCCCACCGATCCCGGCATTGCGCGGCTCGCCAGACAGATGGGTCTCGCACGATTCGAGATAGTTTTCGCCCTCGAATCGTCGGTACGCGATTTTTTCTACCGTGTGGCTCAAGACGAGAATCGCTATCTCAGAGACCTGAGCAGGGCGCAAGACGAGATAGAAGAGGTAGAAGAGGATCAAGAAGAAGAGACGATCGAGATCCACCATTCAGCCTTGACGAATCTGGTGGAAGGCAGCCTTGTCGAGGCTGTTCGCATGGGCGCGAGCGACATCCATGTCCTTCCTTCGGCCGATGGTGGAGTCGAGATTCGTTTCCGCATCGACGGACGGCTGCAATTGTGGATGGAACAGCGAGGCTTCAACCCCGAAGCGCTCACGGCGGTCATCAAGGACCGGGCCAGAAACGTCGATCGTTTCGAACGGGAGTCGGCGCAAGACGGCTACATCCAGCGAACCGTCGACGACCACTTGATCCGTTTTCGGGTGTCGATCTTGCCGATCGTCGGGACGGAGTACAAGCGCCGAATCGAAAGCGTCGTGATTCGTGTGCTGGACGACAGGAAGCTCATTGTCGATCTGGAAGAGGTCGGCTTTCTGTCGAAGGCCCGGCAAGATTTTCGGGCGGCCATCGGTAGACCCCAAGGGATCGTCATTCTGACCGGTCCAACCGGCAGCGGGAAGTCCACGACGCTGGTGGCCGCCCTGACCCAGGTTCTCGATCCCACGCTGAACGCAGTAACGGTCGAGGATCCTGTGGAGTACATCATCGAAGGCGCGCGGCAGGTCAAACTGAGCCCGAAGCTGGACTTCGAGCAGGCCCTTCGGTCGATTCTGCGCCACGATCCCGACATCGTAATGGTCGGCGAGATGCGGGATCGAATAACCGCGGACATTGCGATCAAGTTGGCGAACACCGGGCACTTGACCTTCTCAACGCTACACACCAACGACGCCCCCTCCGCGGTATCGCGCCTGTACAAGTTGGGAATCGAGCCCTTCCTGATCGCCTACGCGATCAACATAATCGTCGCCCAGCGATTGATTAGAACGCTTTGCCCGGTGTGTCGCACGATCGACGAAACGCTAGGTACTGAGATTCCGCGCAGAGCGGGATTCTCGGATGCCGAGATCGACCAAGTCACATTCTACAGGTCGGTCGGATGCTCGGAGTGCAACGACGGCTTCAAGGGGCG